>CASDQY010000127.1 GCA_949282975.1 uncultured Oscillospiraceae bacterium
CTTGGGACATACCCTTCATTTTTCGCAAAGAACTGATGGTAAGGCCCAATTCGATAAATCGATCCCGATTTTTGAATTCGACTTCTTTCACGCACTTACCTTCTTTTTCGATATTCATTTATAAATATGATACCAAAAAAGAGGGGCAATTTCTGCCTGTAATATGATGCATTTGTTCAATATTTCAAGCAAGTTTTTCCTGATAAACGCAAAAAAATCCTCCGGTGAGATTCGGAGGCGTGAAAATAATTTGCAAAAATATTGTTTTGACAACATAGAATGAAATCAGTATAATAAAAACAGAAGGGCGAAACCGACAACGGTTAAGCCCAGAAAAGCAAGTTTGAAAATAACCGCTTTATTTTGGCCGATAAGCGGTTATTTCTTTTTTGTCCAAGCGGACAACGCTAAGACAGGATGTGCCGTGGTCAGGCAAGATCGGATTTGGAAATGTCTGTGCCGGTTACGGACAAAATTTTAAAGCGGCGTGTACATTTTTTCAAACATACACGCCGCTTACTGCTGTTCACTCTTCATTGGTGATACACACGCCTTTCTTGCGACTTGACTTTTCCGCTTCGATCTCAATCTTTATTTAGATGGCAATTTACTTTTGTATTTTGCCCAATCGTTTTTAGCTTGGATCTTTTATGCAGTTTTAGAAGTCTTACTTAAGTTGTCGGGGAAATAGATCCTTTTTTTACTCCAGTTTCTTTTTACTTTTTTCATCGGTACTAAGATGAAAATTTCAAATTCAGTTTGGTACAATGCAAATGGCTTTTACTTTTGTGACCGATTGGATCTTGGTCGGAAAAATCCTTGTGGGTTACAAAATTTGGTTTTGCCTGATACAAAATTGCTTTGGAGGAATTTTTGATTGGCTAAGATTTTTGCATTCCTGTGTACTTACGGTGAATGGACGTTTTGAAAACCCTGTTACCTCTGGCTTCTGTCATCCCAGTATTTCCGCTTTTGAAATTTGCTTTGGTTCGAAAAAGATTTTTTCTTTGGTGCAGGATACTTTTGCGCCGCTCTTTTTTCCGGTGGGGAAAGAAGGTATTGCAATTTCTTCTGTGAAATTTTCTTTTTTCGATCTTTGCTTGTTTCTTTTGCGTGATTTCGGTTTGATTTTTACCAGTGTTTCCGGACTTCTCATTCCGGTACAGAATGACCATTTGAAACTTCAAATTGGGTTCTGTTTATTTTGTTTTTGTCTGATTCATCCTTTTAGGCCTTGGATGAGGCGGCTGACTAGCGGGGCGGACTCACTCCTTCCAACTTAAATTTTCTTGAGATAGAACCTCTTCATGGGACTCACATCCTTACCATACCTGACGTTTGAAAGGATTGCCTTTGCACTTCTTTCTCGCAGGAACCGGTGCCGGACTGCTTGCAATTTACATCTTACTAAGGCGGATGTTCGCTTTGGATCTTTGTGAAAGATCGTTTCCCCTGGATCCTTCACCCTTGATCCCTATTTCATGTTTGTTGCTTACTTCCGGCCGGTCCTGCTTGAACTCTTCGGCTCAACCATTGGACCGTACCTCCTGGATGTATTTTCGATAAAGAACTGATTTCCGGCTTTTGGATCTTCCGGGAGAAGATTTTTTCCCTCTTTCCGGGAACCTGTCCCTGTTCTTTATCTTGTCTATATTATAGCATCGGTATTGGTAGATGTCAATAGTTTTTCGAAAGAAATTGCGGATTTTTTAGAGAAAAAACACACAAAGTTGTATGCTAAACTTTGTAAAATTCGCCCCTTTACCTTTTGCGGAAAATGGTGTATACTATAAATGTTAAGTGCAAATTAAAGGAGGCGCCGCCATGGCCGAGGAATACGACCCGGAAAACCTGTATACCCTCACCGACGAAAACGGCGTGGAGCAGACCTTTGAACTGCTGGACGTGATGGAAGTGGAGGACCGGCGCTATTTCGCCCTGACCCCGTTTTATCCCGATGCCCAGGTTCGCTTGGAAAAACCGGAAGATCTGTTGATTATGGGCATGGTGGTGGAAGACGGGGTGGAAATGATGGCCAGTTTGGACAGCGAAGAAGAGTACCAGGAAATCTACGAGCTGTTTCTGGCCCGGTTCCAACAGCTTTGGGAGCAGGAAAACCCTTCCTGACCCGGCGGGACTTTTTCCCTCTGGAAACGACGAAACTTTCCCATTGAATTTTAACCGGGAACGTGTTATACTAAAAGCAGATAAAGGGTTCTGCCTTGATTCGTTAGTGCAGCTTATATTAATCCAACACTTGATAATTCGGAGACTGTTCTCTGCTCGCCGGACTGCAGACCTCCCCGCAAGGGACGAAGGGAGCAACGAAGGTACAGGAGGTCATCCACCCTGCTGTAAAGCGGGTTTTTATCACTGCACGACGGCAAGGCGGACTTTTTTTGCCTTTTTTGGAAAAATCGGATGGGCGTGTGGTTTCAGGATTTTTTGGAAAAAGTACAAAAACCGCCCAACCAGGCTGTATGGCGGTAAAAAAGCGGAAGATTTCGCCGTTTTTCCAAAAAAGGGCTTGACAAAACAAAAATCCTACGGTATAATAGCCTACGTTGCTTGAGATGCTAGGTCTGAAGCGGCAGAAAAACTCAAAAGAACACATGGGGGCGTAGCTCACCTGGGAGAGCGTTTGAATGGCATTCAAAAGGTAGTCGGTTCGATCCCGATCGTCTCCACCATGATGCAGATCCGGACTTAGTCATTTATGGCGGGCCCGGATTTGTTTTTATCTTCTGCATACCCCTGAAACTGGGAAAGGAAACGCCTATGAAAAAAATTGCAGCACTGCTTTGCACCGTTTTGCTGGGGCTGGGCCTATTCACCGGATGCTCCCTGTTTGACCCCGGCACTACCAGCGACGAGATGGTGTCCATTGCCATTGAAGCCGAACCGGCCTCCATCGCCAGCCTCAAGCCGGAATTGGATGAAATTGCCCATCAGTATGACCCGGATGGGTACATGGTGGGGGCGGTGGTGACCTATGAGGGCAACGAAGCGGTGGATACCCGAACCGGCATCATCAATTTTACCTATTTCTCCCAGGGTGAGGAAACCCAGACGGCCACGGTGCTGAGCTATGATATGGGCTCCCGCCAGGTTACGGAAATCTCGTATAAGGATCGCAGCCATGTGGACGTCAGCCAGGACGCCATCAACGAGCAGTGTATCCAGGTCAGCTTTGAAAGTTTGTTTGCCATGCTGGAAAGCGATTCCTCCTTCGGCAGCAAATTGGATGGGGCCAACATTACCCTTACCATCACCTTTGACCACGAAGCCATTACCCCCAGCCTGATCTAAGGGGTTTTCCCTTTACATTTTAGAACAGGGTGATTATAATAGAAGAAAGCGGTTCGGAACTTCTCGGTGAAACAGCGCCCAGGGGGCCGGACCGCCTTTTGCCGGAACGGCAATGAAAAAGGAGAGCGACTGACCATGAAACAAACTGCGGTTACCTTTCTGGACCACAAGCAAAAAGGAGAAAAAATCTCCATGCTCACCGCCTATGACTATTCCACCGCCAAACTGATGGATCAGGCCGGTGTGGACGGCATTTTGGTGGGGGACAGTTTGGGCAATGTGATGCTGGGCTATGAGGATACCCTGTCGGTGACGGTGGAGGACATGATCCATCACGGCGCCGCTGTGGCCCGTGGGGTGAAAAACGCCCTGGTGGTGATAGATATGCCCTTTTTATCCTACCAAACCTCGGTGTACGACGCAGTGAAAAACGCCGGCCGGCTGGTCAAGGAAGGCCATGCCGGGGCGGTGAAATTGGAAGGCGGGAAAGAGGTGGCCGATCAGATTCGGGCCATTACCAACGCCTCCATCCCGGTAATGGGGCACCTGGGGCTGACCCCCCAGTCCATCCACACCCTGGGGGGCTATCGAGTGCAGGGCAAAACCGAAGCCGCCGCCCAAAAGCTGTTGGAGGACGCTCTGGCGGTGGAGGAAGCAGGCGCTTTCGCTCTGACTTTGGAGTGCGTGCCCGCCAAGCTGGCGGAGCTGATCACCGGCAAGCTGGGCATCCCCACCATCGGCATCGGCGCCGGGGCAGGGTGCGACGGGCAGGTTTTGGTGTATCAGGATATGCTGGGGATGTTCGACGACTACACCCCCAAATTCGTCAAGCGGTTTGCCGATGTGGGAGAGGTCATGAAAAACGCCTTTGCCGAGTACAGCCGCCAGGTGAAAGACGGCTCCTTCCCGGACCAGGCCCATAGCTTCGGCATGGATGAAGAAGTGTTGAAAAAGCTTTACTAATTGTAAAATTATATCTAAGGATTACGAAATGTAGTAGCAGAAGGGGGATTTTCCATGGAAATCATGGTTGCTGCCACCAAGGAAGAACTGAAACAGGAAATCGACCGCTGGCGAAATGCGGGGGAAGTGATCGGCTTGGTGCCCACTATGGGGTACCTGCATGAAGGCCACGCCAGCCTGATCCGCCGGGCACGGCAGGAGTGCGACCGGGTTGTGGTGAGCGTTTTTGTCAACCCCACCCAGTTTGCCCCGGGGGAAGATCTGGAGGCCTATCCCCGGGATTTTGAGCGGGACCGGCAGCTTTGCCGGCAGATGGGGGTGGACTTGATCTTTCATCCTGCGCCGGAAGAGATGTATCCCAAAGGTTTCGGCACCACCATTGCCATGGACAAGTCCATGACCGGGGCCCTCTGCGGCAAGACCCGCCCCACCCACTTTCAGGGGGTCTGCACCGTGGTGTGCAAATTGTTTGGCTTGACCCATGCGGATCGGGCATACTTTGGCCAGAAGGACGCACAGCAGCTGGCGATTATTCGGAAGATGAACCGGGATCTGGATTTGGGGCTTACCATTGTGGGCTGCCCCATTGTTCGGGAGCCGGACGGACTGGCCAAAAGTTCCCGGAACGTTTATCTCAATCCCCAGGAGCGCCAGGCCGCTTTGGTGCTGAGCCGGGCAGTGCGGCTGGGCCAGGAAAAAGTCGCCGGAGGGGAAACCGACGCCGATGCCATTGTGGCGGCCATGAAGGAAGAGGTGGAAAAGGAACCGTTGGCCCGGATTGACTATGTGGAAGCGGTGGACGACACCGATCTGCGCCCGGCCCATACCGTGGTTCCCGGCACCCTGTTTGCCATGGCGGTATACATTGGGAAAACACGGTTGATTGACAATTTCTGCACAGGAGGGGATGCGAAGTGAAAATTACCATGCTGCAAGGCAAGATCCACCGAGCCACCGTCACCCAGGCGGAAAAAGATTATATCGGCAGCATTACGGTGGACGCCGAGCTGATGGAAGCAGCGGGAATGCAGGAGTATCAGCAGGTTCAGGTGGCCAACATTGAAAACGGCGCCCGGCTGATTACCTATCTCATTGCCGGAGAACCCGGCAGCGGGGTGATCTGCCTGAATGGGGCGGCGGCTCACTGCGCCAAGGCAGGGGATAAGGTCATTTTGATGAGCTATGTGGAAATGAAGCCCCAGCAGGCCAAAACCTACCGGCCGAAAGTGGTGTTTGTGGACGAGGAAAACCGCATCACCCGGATTGCCCGATACGAAAAGCAGGGCGAATTGTTTGAGCCGTAAGGAAAACGGCAGGATGTGAAACGGGACGCAGCCAGGAGTTTTCGCAATGGATGTTTGGATGATATTGTTGATTCTGGCCGCCGGTTTGGCGGCCCTTTTTTTGCTGGGCATCGGCATTACCCTGATTGTCGGGATGTTTTTTGTCCGGCTGGCGGTGGGGCGGAAAAAAGCCTGGGACGACTCCCTGATTCCCAAAGAGGAACGGGAACAGCCCCGGCGCTATCCCCGGCGGCAGGCGATCCTGGACCGCAACAAAGCCCTGATTTGGGAAGAAAACCGCAGCCTGCTGGCCAAAGCCCGAAAGGAGCCCTGGGAAATTTCCGCCGAGGACGGGATCCGGCTGGTGGCTGCGGCTTACCGGCAGGAGGGCCGCCGGTGGGTGATTTTGGTTCATGGCTATATGTGTTCCGGCAGGGATATGATGGAGTATGCCGGAATGTACTTAAGGGCGGGGTTTTCCCTGCTGGTGCCGGATCAGCGTGCCCACGGCAAAAGCGGGGGAAAATACACCGGGATGGGCTGGCTGGAACGGCGGGATATGGTTTGCTGGATTCAGCGGATTTTACGTGAAGATCCGGAGGCGGAGATTGTGCTTCACGGGGTGTCCATGGGGGCGGCCACGGTGATGATGACGGCCGGGGAAACGCTTCCGGAGAATGTAAAGGCAGTGGTGGAGGATTGCGGCTATGCTTCGGTGGAGCGGATTTTCCGGGACGAGCTGAAAACCATCTTCCATCTTCCCGCCTTTCCGCTGCTGCACCAGGCCAGCGCAGTGGCAAAGCTGGTGGCAAAGTATGATTTTCGGGAAGCCTCCAGCGTGGAACAGTTGAAAAAGACCAAACTGCCGGTGCTGTTCATTCATGGAGGCATGGACGCTTTTGTGCGCCCCTATATGCAGGATCTGTGTTATGAGGCGGCGGCAGGGGAGAAGGAGTACCTGCGCATTGAGGACGCCAGCCACACCCAGGCCTATGAGCGGCAGCCGGAGGTGTACCGGGAAAAGGTGCTGGGGTTTGTGGAGAAGTATCTGACTAAGGAAGAAGCTGTGTTGAAGTAAAGTTTGGATCAAACCTTTTCAAAGGTTTGCAGGGGTGCAGGGGACAGCGTCCCCGCAAAGGAACCTTAAAAGTTTTCAAGGGTCTTAGGTACTAAGATAATGTAGCCCAGCTGGTGGAAACCGGCTGTGGAACCCGCCTGACGATGCTGCCGCAGGCAGCCAGGAAGGTCAATCCTAAAACAAAAACCATAGACAAAAACAAACAGCCCTCTGTGCGCACAACACAGAGGGTTTTGCTATTTCTATCCTGTTGTTTCCGGCTCGACCCGTCCTCGGCTGCGCCATTGGACGGCTGGATTCCGGCTCCAACCTCCACCAACTATGGCGACTGGAGCGCCCTACCTAAGACTCTTATAAACTTTTAAGGTTTCTTTGCAGGGGTTAAGTTCCATCGGTTTTTGCGAAGCAAAATGACGGCCGGACTTTTGGCCGTCAAGATGGGACTTAGAAACGGCGTAAGACGTTTCGTCGCCACCTTGCA
>CASDQY010000128.1 GCA_949282975.1 uncultured Oscillospiraceae bacterium
TCAACCCACCCTGACGGTGGCGGATATGCAGCCCTATGTGGAAGAAATCTGCACCTTCTCCACCCGCTCCACCAACACCTCGGCGGGCAATCATAACATGGCCCTGGCGCTGAGCTTCTGCAACGGCACCATTGTCAATCCGGGGGAAACCTTTTCCTTCTGCCAAACCACCGGCAACTCCACCAACGGTTCTTTAGGCTATGTGGAGGCCGGCGTCATCCTGAACGGCAAGAGCGATACCGATTACGGCGGCGGCATCTGCCAGGCTTCCACCACATTGTATGGGGCGGTGCTTCGGGCGGATCTTACCATCGTAGAACGTCACAACCATTCCTGGCCCTCCAGCTATGTGCCCATCGGCCAGGATGCAGCCGTAAGCTATCCCGGCACCGACTTCCAATTCCGCAACGACACCAATGTGCCGATATTTATCGAAGCCAGTATGGAAGGGCGGATCCTGACGGTGACCCTCTACGGCTATAAGTCTCCGGATTACGATTACATCCGCATCACCAGTGAAAAAACCGGCACCATGCCCACCAGCCTGGGAACCGGCTGCACTGCTTCCGGCCAGAAAGAGTACATCAAAGACGGCCAGGTAATCCGCACCGAAGCCATCCCCAACTCTTCTTACCGCAGAGACGGCAATGGCGGAAGCAATCTTGACGCTATAGATACTGATTCCGAAAACACGGCATCTACTCCGGAAACCACCACTTCCACCACGACGCCTTCCACTCCCTCCACACCGTCCTCTACCCCATCCACGCCATCCTCTACTCCTTCCACACCTTCTTCCACCCCCTCCACTTCTTCCCAAACTTCTTCCACTTCTTCCCAGCCAATGTCCCAGCCGGAAACCTCACAACCCACTACATCGGAATCGGAATCCAGCAGCTCTACATCGCCTTAATCCACATTGACCCGCTCCCGTCGGAGCGGGTATTTTTTTGTTAGAATCCCCCAGCCTTTCGTCATTTCTTCCAACTTGTACGCACAGATTTTGAAACAAAAAAGATGGATTTGTACGAAAAAGTTCCTATTCCCGTAAAATCTGCAACTTGCTTTTAGCCAAATAATGAAAATTCAGGGGTGATTTTTGGCCAATGTACATAAATATACCAAAGAGGCAAAAAATTATATGGTAATTATCCACAGGATGGTGTATAATGAAACTGCGAATAACTGTGTCTCCTCCCAGGGTCAAAACAGGGGGATTACACAAACAAATATAGAGCGAAAGAGGTGTGAGACGCATCTATGGTCACTTCAAAAGATGCAGCAGGAAAAAAGGTGCCAAAACCGGCCAAGGAAGCACCTAAGTATGAGGATTTCCCTTTGTACATTTTCCACCGTGGAGAAAATTACCGAGCCTATGATTTCTTCGGCTCTCATCCCTGGACACAAAACGGTCAAGAAGGTTATATCTTTCGTGTCTGGGCGCCCCACGCCCAAAGTATTCGGGTGGTAGGCGATTTTAACAACTGGGATTACAGCTCTGCGCCGGAAATGCGCCGCCTCAGCGACGGGAGCTGCTGGGAATGCTTTATCCCCGGCGTTGCCGTATACGACGCTTATAAATACTATATCAAGCGCCCGGACGGCAACATCAATTACAAGAGCGACCCTTACGGCTACCATATGGAAACCCGCCCCGGCACCGCCACCAAGATCTATGACATCGGCGGCTTCCAATGGACGGATGATGCATACCGGGAACGGAAAAAAACAGAGCATTCTCTGGAATCCCCCATGAACATCTATGAAATGCATCTGGGAAGCTGGCGCAAATACGACAACGGGGAATACCTCAGTTACTCCCGGATCGCAGAACAGCTCATCCCCTATGTGAAGGAAATGGGATACACCCACATTGAGCTAATGCCCATCACGGAATATCCCTTCGAACCTTCCTGGGGCTATCAGGTTACCGGTTACTTTGCCCCCACCTCCCGGTACGGCACCCCCCATGCGTTTATGGATTTCGTCAACCAGTGCCATAAAGCCGGCATCGGCGTGATCCTGGACTGGGTCCCCGCCCACTTCCCCAAAGACGCCAACGGGCTTTATGAATTTGATGGCGGGTTCTGCTACGAATATTCCGATCCGCTGAAAAACGAACACCCGGACTGGGGCACTCGGATTTTCGATTTCGGCCGCAATGAAGTGCTGAGCTTTTTGATGAGCAGCGCCACCTTCTGGCTGGAGCAGTACCACATTGACGGGCTGCGGGTGGATGCCGTAGCAAGCATGCTGTATCTGGATTACGGCAAGCAGGGCGGCGAATGGCGGCCCAATAAAGACGGCGGCAACATCAATTTGGAAGCAGTGGAATTTTTCCGCAAATTGGCCAACGCCGTTCACGAAGCCAATCCGACAGCCCTTCTCATCGCCGAGGAATCCACCGCCTTCCCCAACGTAACCAAACCCGGTTACGACGGCGGCCTGGGCTTCCATTACAAGTGGAACATGGGCTGGATGAACGATATGTTGGTGTATATGTCCACCGATCCCTTCTTCCGAAAAGGCGTACACAACAATCTGACCTTCTCCTTTACCTATGCCTTCAGCGAAAACTATATCCTTCCTTTGAGCCACGATGAGATCGTATACGGAAAGTGTTCCATGATCGGCAAAATGCCCGGGGACTATGATCAGCGGTTTGATAACCTGCGTACTTTCTATGCCTATATCATGGCGCACCCCGGCAAAAAACTGCTGTTTATGGGCAGTGAATTTGCCCAGCAGAACGAATGGAACTATGCAGAACAGCTGGATTGGAAGCTGCTGGAATTTGAAAAGCACCGCCAGATGCAGCAATACGTGAAGGAGCTCAACCACTTCTATCTGCAAAATTCCGCTTTGTGGGAAAATGACACCAGCTGGGAAGGTTTCCAGTGGATCAGCCACGATGACTATGAACAAAACGTCATCTCCTTCCGCCGGATTGACAAGAAGGGCAAAGAGCTGATTATCATCTGCAACTTTGCACCGGTGCTGCGGGAAAATTACTCCATCGGCGCACCTTACCGGGGCACCTACACCCCCGTATTCTGCAGCGACGATAAGAAATACGGCGGAAACGGCGTGGAACTCAAGCCGGTAAAAAGCGACAACAAAACCCCCATGCATGGCTATGATCAAAGCATCAGCCTGACTCTGCCGCCGCTGTCCACTACGTTCTACACCGTGCGCAAATCCCCCATGCGGAAAACCGCCGCCACCAAAACGGCCGTCCGCCGCAGCCGCACCGCTGCGGCAAAGACCACGGCAAAATCTGCCGTAAAGAAAGCAGCCCGTACGGCGGCCCGCAAAACCACCAAAACAGCCCCGAAACCGACTCAAACCAAGTCGGAGAAGGAATAAATTTCGGCAAATCATGCAGCTTGCTGCAAGGAGGTAAAATAATGTTAGAGAGACACAAGAATTGCATTGCAATGCTTCTGGCCGGCGGCCAGGGCAGCCGACTGAAGGTACTGACGGCGGATATTGCGAAACCGGCGGTTCCTTTTGGCGGCAAATACCGGATTATCGACTTCCCCCTGTCCAACTGCATCAATTCCGGTATTGACACCGTTGGCATTCTGACTCAGTACCAGCCCCTGGTCCTCAACGACTATATCGGCAACGGCCAGCCCTGGGGATTAAACCGCAACTACGGCGGCGCCCATGTGCTGCCCCCCTATGAAAAAAAGGGCAAGACGGAATGGTATAAAGGCACTGCCAACGCCATTTACCAGAACATTAAGTTCATTGATATGTACAACCCCACCTATGTGCTGATCCTCTCCGGCGACCATATCTACAAGATGGATTACAATGCCATGCTGGAATATCACAAGGAAAAGAATGCAGACTGCACCATCGCCGTCATCAATGTTTCCCTGGAAGAAGCCAGCCGGTTCGGCATCATGAACACCAACCCGGACAATTCCATTTATGAATTTGAAGAAAAGCCTGCTCATCCCAAGAGCACCAATGCTTCCATGGGCATCTACATCTTCAACTGGAAGGTGCTGCGGAAATATCTCATTGCGGATGAAGAAGACCCCAACTCTTCCAACGACTTTGGCAAAAACATTCTGCCGGCTATGTTGGCGGACAATCAGAGAATGTTCGCTTATCCCTTCTCCGGCTACTGGAAGGATGTAGGAACCATCGAGAGCCTGTGGCAGGCCAATATGGATCTGCTGGATGATTCCATCCCCTTCGATCTGAAGGATCCCGATTTCAAAATCTATGCCAGAAACTATGCCAAACCTCCCTGCTATGTCTCTAAGGATGCCAATGTTGTCCACTCCCTGATGGCGGAAGGCTGCACCCTGCGGGGCGAAGTGGAGCACTCCATTATCTCCACCGGCTGCGTCATCGGCGAAGGCGCTGTGGTAGATCACTCCGTGATCATGCCCAATACCGTGGTGGAAGCGGGCGCTGTGGTAGAATACGCTATTATCGGCGAAGGCGCCACCATCGGCAAGAATGCCAAGGTGGGCGGCTCTCCCAACAAAGACATCAATGCATTTGGCGTCACCGTGATCGGTGCCGGTAAGAAGATCGAAGAGAACCAGGTTGTCAATCCCAAGGAGATCATTTGATCAACATCCGGGCTCTGCAATCTGAAATAATCGCCGGCACGGCCGGCAGAATGGGTGATATGAACATGAATATGATCGGTTTAATCTTTTCCAATATCCATGACGCCAAAATGGGCGAACTGACCAAGCACCGCACGCTGGCCAGCGTTCCCTTTGGGGGACGGTATCGTCTGGTGGACTTTGTTCTGTCCAACATGGTGAACTCCGAAATCACCACGGTGGGCGTCATCACAAAGCAAAACTACCAATCCCTGATGGACCATTTGGGCTCCTGCGAAGAATGGGATCTCAACCGCAAGGACGGCGGCCTGTTTATCCTGCCCCCCTTCGGCGAAGGTCAAACCAACGTATACCGGGGCAAGCTGGAAGCATTGTACGGCGCTGAAAAATTCCTGGAACGGGCAAAAGGCGAATATGTGCTGCTCAGCGACTGCAATGTAATCTGCAACATCGATTACCGTGTGGCCCTGAAATCCCACATTGACAGCGGCGCCGATGTCACTGTAATCTGCAACCGGGAAAACCCGGAAGTGGATGGCAGCAATAAGGATCTGGTGCTGCAGGCCGATGACGACGGCAAGGTTACCGAAGTGCTGATGCACACCGGCTATACCAAAGACAACCTCATCGGTATGGGAATGTACATTCTGAAGAAAGACCTGCTGGTAGAGCGGATTTCCAAGGCAGCTGCACAGGGCCTGTATGACTTTGAGCGGGACTTTTTACAGCTGGAATTCAATCACGGCGAGTTGACCATCAACACCTACGAGCACAAATTCAGCGTGCTGCGCAACGTGGACGTTCCCAGCTACTTTGCCAATAACCTGAAGCTGATGGACGATACCGTCCGCCAGGATATCTTCGCTGAAAACAGCCCCATCTATACCAAGGTTCGGGATGAAGCCCCCACCTTCTATTCCGAAGGCTGCGAAGTGGATAACTGCCTGATCGCCGACGGCTGCCGGATCGAAGGTTCCATGTCCGACACCCTGTTGTTCCGGGATGTAAGCGTGGCCAAGGGCGCAAAGGTCAAGAACTGCATCATCATGCAGGGCTCTGACATTGGCGAGGACTGCTATCTGGAAAACGCCATCATTGATAAAGACGTTACCATCACCGCCGGAAAAACTCTGGTCGGAGCGCCCAATTCCCCCATCATCATTCAAAAGGGCGGCACTGTTTGATCGTTTGATTCGGTACAAAGCCAGCGCCCCTTTTGTGCTGGCTTTGTTTCCGTTCATCATTGCCCCACCTGTAAACGCAATTTACCTTTACCGTAAGAAAGGATCGCAATATGAAAGTACTGTTTGCCGCCAGCGAAGCGGCTCCCTATGTCAAAACCGGCGGCTTAGGTGACGTGGCATATGCTCTGCCCAACGAACTCGCCAACAACCCCGATGTGGAAGTTGCCGTAATCCTTCCCTACTACAAGAAAATCAAATTCAATCCCCAGTACAACGTGGAATTCGTCACCAGCTTCGGCGTGCCCCTGAGCTGGCGTGTGCTCCATTGCGGCATCTTCAAAGCAACTACCGCAAAGCCCAACTTCAACTATTATTTTGTGGACAATGAATATTACTTCAACCGCAACAATGTCTACGGGGATTATGATGACGGCGAACGGTTTGCCTACTTCTCCAGAGCCATTCTGGAAGCCATTTCCCACATCAACTTCTATCCCGATGTGATTCACTGCAATGACTGGCAGACTGCTTTGGTCCCGGCCTTCCTGAAGTGCTTTTATAACCACATTCCGGAATATCAGCGGATCAAGACCCTGTTCACCATCCACAACATTGAATATCAGGGCAAAGTGCCCCATGCTTTCTTCCGGGAAGTGCTGGGCCTGCCGGAAGATTGGCACGGCACCATGACCTATGACACCTGCCTGAACTTCATGAAGAGCGCCATTGTGCTGGCAGACAAGGTAAGCACCGTATCCAAAACCTATTCGTTCGAGATCCGCAACGCTTACTTTGCCCATGGTCTGGAAAACATCCTCCAGCAATACAGCTATAAGCTGACCGGTATTGTCAACGGCATTGATACGGAACTGTACAATGCCCAAAAAGATAAGAACATCTACAAAAACTTCGGCCCCGGCGACCTGGAAACCAAGGCGGAAAACAAGATGTTCCTCCAGCATAAACTGGGCCTGCCGGTGGATCGGAATATTCCCATGATTGCCATGGTAACCCGTCTGGCCAGCCATAAAGGCCTGGATCTGGTGGAATATGTCGCCGGCGAAATGATGCAGCTGCCCATCCAATTCGTGGTGATTGGCACCGGCGAGGAACGGTTTGAAAACCTGTTCCATCGTTTGGCTTGGGAGAATCCCGGCAAAATGAGCGCCAACATCATGTTCGATCCGGTTTTGGCCCAGCAGCTTTATGCTTCTGCGGATCTGTTCCTGATGCCCTCCAAGAGCGAACCCTGCGGCCTGAGCCAGCTTATCGCCATGCGGTACGGCACCCTGCCCATCGTCCGGGAAACCGGCGGCCTGTTCGACACGGTACAGCCCATCAATGTGGAAACCGGCGAAGGCAGAGGCTTTACCTTCAAGACCTACAATGCCCACGATATGCTCAACTCTATAAAGACTGCCATTTGGTTCTACAACGAACGCAAAGAACAGCTTCGCACCGTGGTCACCCACGACATGCAGTTGGACTTGAGCTGGAAGGAACCGGTTCGGCAGTATCTGGATCTCTACTATCATCTGTAATCTCTCAACATATTTTTTCTCCTTCCTTATAAGAGCAGCCCCGATGTTGTTTCATCGGGGCTGCTCGTTTTCTGTTTAATGATCTGCCTTGGCGATCGTGGACACCTTCACCCGCCGGCTATGCTGCCGGAACTGCTTGATCAGTTGTCCATGACAGGTGAAAAACAACACCTGCCGCTGATGGCTGTAATCCGCCAAGAATTCCACCGCAAGCTGGGTGCGCCGGTCATCATACTGAATCAGTACATCGTCCAGCAGCACCGGAAGATTCTTTTCGTCCAGCAATTCGCTGATGGCCAGTCGCAAAGCCAGGTAACTCTGGTCCACCGTCCCGCTGCTCAAACTTTGCCAGGGGCGGGACATCACACTTTGGTTTTCCTGCACGGAAAGTTCCAGGTTCTTGTTGATCAACACTCGATCGTACTTCCCGCCGGTAAGCCGTTTGAGCAGATCTCCTGTTTTCTGGTTCAGCAGGGGGCCAAAACTTTGGCGCATCTCTCCTTCCGCCTGGGACAGCACCGACCGGGCTAATTCCAGACTGCCCAAACGGTTTTCCATCTCCCGGATCTCTGTTTGAAGCTGAGAAAGGCGGTTGTCCAACTGCGCAGGGGTTTCCATCTGCGAAAGCCGCACACATTCCTGTTGCAACAAAGCCATGGATTCCCGGCACTGCTGGGCTTCCTCTCCGGCCTGCTGCGCACGGCGGCGCATCCGTTCCAGCTCCGCTTCCCCTAAGGTTTCCGGTGTTTGATCCGAAGAAAGGCGCCGAATCTGCTGGGTAAGCTGCGCTTCCTGCTCCACCATGCCGGCCACCGTCATCCCGGCGTAATCGCTTTGATCCAGTCCCTGCAAACTCTGCATTTTCGTCTGAATCTGACCGGCTGCTTCCAGGATGCTCTCCAGGTGGTCCATCTGTTGGTCCGCCTGTTCCAGATCGGTTACCGGTTGGAACTGACCGGCCAGCCATAGGATCCGCTGCTGCAATTCATGGACCTTTTCCTGGGCCTCCTCCATGCCGGACACCAGCGCTTCATAGGTTTCCTCCCGGGTGGATTGAGCGGCACGATTGGCCTCCGCCTGAATCACGGCGGCTTGCAGTTCATCCAAGCTGCTGCATCCAAAACGGCTGAGCGTCCAATCCGCCTGCCGCTGAAGCCGCTGCATCTCCTGCTCCAATTCCTGCCGCCGGCGTTCCAACTGGGGAAGGGTAGCTTCGGTGCGATTGGGGAGTTGTTCCAGCAGCGCCGTGTATTGCTGGCGCCGCTGTTCCAGATCCGCCAAACGGCGCTGGAGAAAATCCAGCTCCAATTCCTGGGTATGCAGCTGATCATGCAGGGAATCCCCCTGCTGCTGCAGAGACTCCGTTTCCTTCTGCCAATGCTCCACGCTGCCCTGCAGTTCCTGCACGCCGGCTTGCAGCGTTTCATACACTGTTTTTGCTTTGGCCTGCTGCTGCCGGGCAATTTCCTGATCCACCCGGATTTCACTGAGGACATCGTCATATTGATGGTAGGCCTGGTCCATCTGCTGCTGGTCCACCATGGTGGTAGCGGTGGAACGCACCTGTTCCCGCTCAAAACTCAATACCAACAGCAGCACCGACACCGCTAAACCAAAATACACATAGGGTGTAACCAACAGCCCCAACAGGATGGACACCGCTGCCACTACTAAGGCGCTGATAAACATGGCCTTGTTTAAACGGCGGCGGACACGGAATTCCTGTTTCACCTTTTTTTCTTCCGAAGCCAGATTGAGATTTTGCTGAGCGCTGAGCAGTTTCTGTTCGCTGAGTTTGGCAATGGATGCGGTGTTGTGCAGCGCCACCTGATAATCGGAATGGGCCAGTTTCAGGTTTTCCTGTTTTTCATCCAGCTCCTTTTGCGCCGCTTCCCGCTTTCCGTTCATCTCTTCCAGCGCCTGCTGGTTGCGAGTGATAGCCTGCCGCAGTTTGGTGCAGTCCTGGGACTGCTGCTGCTGTTGCTTTAAGGTTTCGGCGTGCTGAGCGACAACCCGCTGAATCTCGTTTTGCATCCGCTGCTGTTCCTGGGCCGCTTTTTGTTCCAATTCCAATTGGTCCAGCCGGCTGGATGCCTGTGTGCGCTGATCCAATAACCCGGTAAGCCGTTCCAGATCCTGCCGGGTAGCCTGGCGGGGCTGAAAAGAGGTTTGCTCCGGCGCCAGCGCATCCAAATCCTTCTGCCGCTGCTTCACCAGAGTTTCTTCCGTGGCCAACTGTTGTTTCAACCGGCGATACTCTTCCAGATAGTCTTCGTCTACCGTAATCCGGTCACCGGTCAGCTGCTTTTGGCAGCTGCGCAGTTGGTCGTTTAATTTATCCAAAGCTTCCTGCCGTTCGATGGCCAAATGCAGCCGGGAAAGCTGGGTCAGCTTTTGCTGTACCGTCAGCTGGTTTTCCAGATCCTGTTTTTCCTGCGTACACTGCCGGTATGCGTTGCGCTGCTGCTGCAACTCCTGTTGATGAAGCTGCAACTGCCGTTCCCGCTCCAGGGCCTGGCGGTGCTGTTCAAAAAGCTCCTGCCGGGTTTCATAAAGCTGATCCAGCAATCCGCTCTTTTTCCGTTTGGCCACCAGCTGTTCGATGGCAGCAGCCAGGCGGGTATCCACCTGTTTTGCAGAGACCGTTTCATCTCCGGCGCTTACCAGATTGGTGAGCTTGGCGGTGATTTCATCCTGATCATCCACCCCGGGAATCGCCCCGGTCTGCCCGATAAACACGGTCCGGTCAAAGGTTTCGCTGCTCATGCCGAAAAACCTGGCGCCGGGCGTTTCTCCGCCGGAAAGCGTTTCCGACTCCCCGGTATCGCCCCGATACAGCAGGATCCGGTCGGTGCTGTTGGATTTTCCAAACTGTCGTTCCAGCCGGTAATGGATGCCGCCTTGTTCGAACTCCACCGCTCCGCCCATGGGGGAGCCATCCCAGGGCTGATAGCGGCGGCGCATATTTTTGCTTACATCGCTGCCCCGGCTTTTATCTCCATAGAACATCATCTTCAGGAACGCCATCAAGGTAGTTTTCCCTTCTTCGTTGCCGCCGAAAATCAAATTCAAGCCGCCTTCCGGTTCCAGGGTTACGCCGGAAAGTTTCCCGAAATGGTCAATGCAGATTTTCTGAAACCTCACAGCGTCACCTCCCCTTCAAAAGCGGCCAATCCCAATCGGAGCGCCTGCTGGTATTGCTGCTGCTCTTCGCCCTGGGCAGAACGAATCCGCTCCAACATCTGCCGCACAAACAGCCCTTTCAGGGAATCCTCTTCCGCCACCAGAACCTTATCCGCATCCGGCATGGTCTGATCTTCCACCTGTACCCAGTGCAGAGTTTCTTCCAAACGGGTCTGCACCCGTTTGGCCAAATCGGGGCTTCCGGACCATTCCCCTGTCAGCGTCAGGCGGTAAAAGTGCCGTGGATAGTCCTTGCCATATTGCTGCTCCAGTTGCAGCAGCACCCGATGGGTCACCTGATGGGCCTGTTCCAACCCGGTGACCGGTATGGTATGCCGCAAATACATTCGCCGGGAAAGGGGCACAAATTCCAGCCGAGTGCCGTATTCCGACACTTCGGCCAAAAAAGCGCCCAATTCCCCCGGCTCTCCAAATCCAAGTCCTTCCGGAGCGCCGCAGTAGCAGTAAGCGGTGCTGCCGGCTTTGTGCAGTTCGCTGCGGCGGTGAATATGGCCCAACGCCAAATAGTGCAGGCCGCTTTGGGCAATCTGCCAAGGGGGAACAGGATCGTAATTGCTCTGCCCTCGATCGCTGACCAGATCACCGTGAAGCACACCGATGTGCAGCCTTCCATCCGGTTCCAGATGCACCCCTTCCAGCAGAGACTGGGTTTGATAGCTGCCCTGAAAAGCGGCGCCCCACAAGGTCACCGGCTGAGAAGAAAGTTCCACCGGCTGCCCCGTCAGGATCTTGACCCGCTCCCCCCAATTACCATTCAAATAGGGGGAGCCGCTGCAAAGATAATCGTGATTTCCCGGGGCAATGGCCACGATAATATTTTCCGGCAGCTTTTCCAGCCGGGAACGCACAAATTCCACCAGTTCCGGATCCGGCACCGGCTGATCAAACAGATCCCCGGCGATCAAAAACAAATCCACCTTGCGCTGCTCGCCCAACAGGATCAGATCTTCAAAGGTCATCAGCAGCTCTTCACTGCGCCCCTGAGGCAGCTGCCGCCCCAAATGCAGATCGGAACAATGCAATACCGTAACCGGCCGCATTTTGTTTCCTCCGTTTCTTTCCATAAAAAATGCCTGCTGCCCGCAGATGCACAGGCAGCAAGCCTTTCCTCAAATTCTTGGAACAATCTGTGCTTCTGTCATCCAAAAACCTGGTTGTCCCTGCTTATTTATTTCGGAACATCTTCAAAATATCGCCGAAATCGTCATCTTCTGCGGCAGAATCGGAGCTGTTCTCCCGATGCTGCGGTTTGGCCCCGGCAGAATCCGCCGCTTTCCCGGCGTTTTCTCCGGGCTTTTCTTCTTCATCCTGATGGTCGAAGCCGGTGGCGATGACAGTGATTTTCATCTCGTCGTTCATCTCAGGATCGAACACCAAGCCCCAGTACACCTCTGCATCGGGATGCGCAGCTTCTGTAATGGTGGCACTGGCCAGTTCTGCTTCTTCGAAGGTGATATCCTCCGCCGCAGTAATGTTGATAATGACCCCTCTGGCCCCTGCAATGGTGGTTTCCAGCAGAGGAGAAGAAACCGCATTCCGGGCGGCATCAATGGCTTTTTCCTTGCCGGTGCCGGCGCCAATGCCCATGTGGGCATACCCGGCGTCCTTCATCACGGCGGAGACGTCTTCGAAGTCCAGGTTGACGAAGCCGGTCTGTTCCACCAAATCGGAGATGGACTGCACGCCCTGGCGCAGAATGTCATCCGCTGCGGCAAAGCATTCCTTCACGGTTTTGCAGCGGTCGGTGATCAATTTCAGCCGCTCATTGGGAATGATGACCAAGGAATCCACATGGCTGGCCAATTCCTGCAAACCGGCTTCCGCATTGTGCATCCGGCGGGCCCCTTCAAACTTAAAGGGTTTGGTCACCACCGCAACCGTAAGAATGCCCATGTCCTTGGCAATCTCTGCCACAATCGGGGCAGCACCGGTTCCGGTGCCGCCACCCATACCGGCGGTGATGAAAATCATATCGGTGCCCTTGAGCATGGATTCAATTTCATCCCGGTTTTCTTGTGCGGCTTCCGCACCCACTTCGGGATGTCCGCCGGCGCCGCGGCCCTTGGTGAGCTTTTCGCCAATCTGGATTTTGTAAGTTGCCTTCGACGCCCGCAAAACCTGCTTGTCGGTATTGACGGCAATAAACTCAATGTTTTTCATTCCATTGTCGATCATCCGGTTGACGGCGTTTCCGCCGCCGCCGCCCACGCCGATAACCTTGATATTTACCACATCTTTTTCTTCGGTATCATAAGTAAAGCCCAATTTCTGTTCCTCCACTTCCATGCCATTCTTCCAAAATCTATGTATGAACTGCGTTGCTTCCCTGTGCCGGGGAAGCCGCTGATTTGTCCTTTGCATGTGCTTTTACAGCTTATCATTATACATCATATGGCGGAAAAAATCCAGCCTTTTTGTAAAAATTTTCGCTGAAACTTGTTTGTTATTCCGCAGATCCTTCTTCCTGAGAGGTTGTCGTTCCGTTCGCCTGTTCTTCCCCGTTCTCCTCCGGAGTTGATGTTGATTGTAAAGAAGAATCAACTTCCGACGAAGCCTGCGATTCTGTGCCGGATTGGGTCGAAACAGTGTTTTCCGACGTGGAAGAGGTCTCCCCTTCCGGCGGAGAAGCCGCCTGCTGCTGCGCTGCCTGCTCAGCGGTGATGGTGCCGCCCTGGCTGCGAATCAGGGCCAAGCTGTTCAGCGGCTCACTTTGTTCCTCCAGGGGCATAGGCCGAAACGTGACCCTTCCTTCGATGGAGGCATCCAGTGTCCCCACCTCGCTGCTGCCGATGCGATGAAACAGCACTTCGTTGACCAAACTGAATTTATATTCCAATTCCAGCACATTGCCCAACTGAATGGTCACTCGGTCCTGATAATTCAAAGAGACCTCCACCCCGTCGATGGCAGCGCCGTAAATGTCGCCGATGCCGGCCGCCTCTGCCGCACTCAATGCAGTGGTCAGGGAAGTAAAGCTATCCTGCTCCAAAAAATCCCCCATCTGCAAGCCGGATACATCCGGCCCGGAAAGCAGTATTAAATCGGGGTAGTTATCCAGCCGCTGGATGATATCAATGATCCGTCCGGCGCTGCTGAGAATATAAATCTGATTCTCATGGATGACGCCGTACTTTGCTTCCGCTTCCTGGCAGATAAATACCAGCGTGTTGGGAAGGCTTCGGCGGACCTGAATGCTGTCCAACGTGGTACAGCCTTCCACCGCCTGCTGTTCGATTTGATCCAAATTGATGCGGAAAAGGTTGTCCCCAACCTGCACACCGCCGTAATCCGCCAACTGCTGGGCGGTATATCGCTGTGTGCCCTCTACGGTGATGGTCTCGATCTGGAAAAACACCGTAGTGGAAAGGATGGCACCCGCCGCTAAGATCACGATCAATGCCAAGATGTAATACAGTGCCCGGTTTCGCTTGCGGCGGCGTTTGCGGCGCACCCGATTGATGCGCTTGCGCCGCTCCCGGGCCTGCTGTTTCTTTTGCAAAGCCTGCTGCTTTTTCTGCTCCTTGGCAAGCTGCCTGGAGCGCTTTTTGTTTTCCTGCTGTTTTTTCTTGCTTTGCGCCCGCCGTGCCTGGGATACCTGCTGCACCGACTCCACATGAACGTGGGTGGGATCCCTGCGAGGGGGTTGAACCGGCGGCTCCACCCGTGTCCGAACCGGATTGGGCGCCGTAAGCTGCGAGCTGGACCGGCGCACCGGGGGCGGCGCATCCTGATCAAACAATTCCCGTTTTCTCACCGGACGGGGAGGGGTGGGATCCGGCCGAGGTGCCGGCTTAGCCGCTGCCGGTTTGGTTTGCTTTTTCTTTTCTGGTCGCTTTGCCACGTTTGCCTCCCCTCCTTTCACTGCAACTATTGTGTTATCCGGCGCACCGAAGCGCCAAGGCCGGTCAAAGTGTCCTCCAGACGTTCATAACCCCGGTCAATATGATGAATGCTTTGCACCACCGTGGTTCCTTTGGCCATCAATCCCGCCGTGACCAGCGCCGCTCCGCCACGCAAATCGGTGGCCTCCACCGGCGCCCCATAGAGTTGGCGCACCCCGTGCACCAAAGCCACCCGGCCTTCCACCCGGACGTCTGCCCCCATGCGGAGCAGTTCTCCGACCGGCCGAAAGCGGTCGGAAAAAATGTTTTCCACAATCAAGCTGGTGCCCCTTGCGGCGGTAAGCACCGCCAGAAACACCGACTGCGCATCGGTGGGAAAGCCGGGATAGGGCATGGTGCGAAGCTGCTTCACTCGCCGGGGACGTCCCTCCTGGGCCAAAAAGACCTGCCGTTCCTCCAAACGGAGTTTGGCTCCCATCTCCTCCAGCACCGGATAGACCCCCTGGAGCAGATGGGCCGGGAAATCGTTCAGGCAGATCCTGCCTCGGCTGGCGCAGGTCATGGCCAGCCAGGTGGCAGCGGCGATCCGGTCCGGCATTACCCGCCAGGCCACCGGATGGAGCTTTTTTACTCCCTCCACCCGCAGGGTGGATTTTCCGGCGCCGGTGATTTTGGCCCCCATAGCGTTGAGAAAGCCCGCCAAATCCACAATTTCCGGTTCCTGGGCTGCATTGGTCAGCACGGTTTCCCCTCGTGCGGTGCAGGCGGCCAGCAGGATGTTTTCGGTGGCCCCCACGCTGGGAAAGGCCAGAGTCACCCGGCTTCCCCGCAAGCCCTGAGGTGCGGTGCAGATCAGCCTTCCCTGGCTTTCCTGCACCGCCACGCCCAGCCGCCGAAGCCCTTCCAAATGAAGATCAATGGGCCTCGGCCCCAGATCGCAGCCCCCCGGCAGGGAGAGTTCCGCTTTTCCCTGACGGCCCAGCAACGCCCCCAAAAAGACGATGGAAGAGCGCATCCGGTGCATCAAATCTTCCGGAATTCGATAGCCATTGGCGCAGCCGGTATCCACCAGCAGACATTCCTCCTGCCGCTGCCACCGTGCTCCCAAAAAGTGCAGGATGTCCAACGCTCCCTGAACGTCGCTCAGCTGCGGGGCGTTTTCCAATTCACAGGTGCCGCCTGCCAACAGGGCTGCCGCCAGCAAAGGCAGTACGCTGTTTTTTGCTCCCTGCACCGACAAGCTCCCTGTCAGGGGTTTTCCGCCCTCCACCAGAAAAAGTTCCATACCCGTTCCCCTTTCCGCATTGGTTGCTTTTCCAGCCTATGCGAAAAGAGAAATAAGGGTGAAACAAGGTTATTTTTCCTGTACCAGACGGTGGATCTCCCGATAACACCGCTGGGCAGAATCCAGCACGGCCAATTTGGAAGCGTTGGCGGAAAGGGCTTGAATCTCTTCCGGATGGCTTACCAAATCCCGAACCATTCTCAGAAAGTCCTCCCGGTCGTACTTGGCTTCTTCAACAATTTTGGCCGCTCCATGGTTGACCAGCACCATGGCGTTATGGTACTGATGGTTTTCTGCCACATAGGGGCTGGGCACTAAGATGCTGGCCTTGCCCGCCGCTTGCAGTTCGCTGAGGGTAATGGCGCCGCTGCGGCAGATCACCAGATCTGCTGCGGCAAGGCAGGCGTCCATATCCGTGATGTATTCGGTGGCACGAACCCAGTCCATTTTGGAAAGATCCACCTTCCGTTCCTGCAAAAACTGGGGGAAAAGATCCCGCCCCTGCTGGCCATAGCCATGGATATGGCGGTACAATCCTTTTTGGTTGTGCGCCATAAGATCCGCCGCCATGCGGTTGATAATCCGGGCGCCCAAGCTCCCCCCAAAAGACAGCACCACCAGCCTGTCGTCGGTCAGGCCCAATTCTTTGCGGGCCTCCTGCCTGGTTTTGGTGATCACCGATTCCCGAATGGGATTGCCCACCACAGCAAAATCGGCCTGACACTCCATCCGGGGTTTTGCTTCTTCCACTGCCAGCAGCACCTTATCCACCTTTTTGGCCAACAGCTTGTTGGTCACCCCGGGATAGGCGTTCTGTTCGTGGATGACTGTTTTGGCGCCGTATCGCACTCCAGCCAGCACAACAGCACCGGTGACATAGCCCCCGGTGCCGATGACCACATCGGGACGAAAGTCCTTCATGATCTTGTTGGCTCTGGGATTGGCCAAGGCCAGATGGCCCAGAGTCTGCAAATTATGAACGATGGATTTGGGTTTGAAATTCCGCCGGAAGCCGCTGGAGGGGATGGTGACATAGTCAAACCCCGCCTGGGGAACCAAACGGGCCTCCATGCCGCCGGGCGTACCTACAAAGCGAATGACAGCGTCCGACTCCTGCCGGCGAATCTCCTGCGCAATGGCAATGGCCGGATTGATGTGTCCGGCAGTGCCTCCTCCTACCAAAAGATACCGCATAACCCGATCTCCTTCCTTTTCTCATTTGGCAGATCAGCGATGTTCCTTCAAGGGCGTAATCCCGGCGCCTTCTGCCGCCAACTGCTGCTTTCTCTGTTTCTTTTCCCGGTCCTGCCGCTCCTTGGCCACATGGGTATGGCGGGAAATGTTCAGCACAACCCCCATTTCAAAGAGCTGCATCATCAGCGCCGTGCCGCCATAGCTGAAAAAGGGCAGGCTGATGCCGGTATTGGGAAAGGCGTTGGTCACCACGGCGATGTTGAACAAAGCCTGAATGCCAATCTGCACCGTAATCCCAACCACCAGCATGGAAGCAAATTTGTTGGGGGCACGATTGGCGATCACAAAGCCCCGATAGACCAAAAGCACAAACAGCAGGATCACCAGAATGGCGCCGATCAGGCCCAGCTCCTCGCAGACAATGGCGAAGATAAAGTCGTTTTGGGGCTCCGGCAGGTACATATATTTCTGGCGGGAGTTGCCCAGCCCCAGCCCCATAATGCCGCCGCTGCCGATGGCCAGCAAGGACTGGCAGGTCTGCCATACGTCCCCGGTGATATCGGTGTCATAACCACTGCCTTCACTGCGGCCGAAGGGGTCCAGCCAGTTTTGAATCCGCCGCCATTGATAGCTTTCAAAAAAGCCGCCGCCGGAAGAATCCTCTTCCCCGGTTTCGGAAACGGTGCTGTCAGAGGCAGTACCTTCTTCCGTGGTAGAGGCTGTATCGGCGGAGGAGGTGCTTTCTTCCGCCTGCACGGTGGTCACAGCCTGTCCGGTGGTGGCCTCTTCGCCGCTGTCCAAGGCGGACCGGATCAACATGAATCCGCCCAGCAAAATCACGGCGGCCAAAACCATAGCCAGCATGTGCCGCAGCCGCACTCCCCCCACAAACATCATAATAGCCGCAATGCTCACAATGATGATCAAGCCGGACAGGTGGGGCTCCAGATAAATCAAAACCAGCACCGGCACCAGCAGCACCGCAAAGGGGACAATTCCGTACCGGAACGTCTTAATCTTCGGATAGTTTTTGTAAATCAGGGCTGCAAAAGTAACAATCACCGAAAACTTGGCAAACTCCGAAGGCTGAAAGGTGATGGAACCAACCCCCACCCAGCGGGATACCCCGGTTTCCGTGGAAACGCTGAGCCCCGGAATAAACACACAGATTAGCAGCACAATGCCAATGCCATAGATAATCGGCCAAAACTTTTTGAACAGGCGATAATCAATCCGGCTGATAACCAGCATTCCCGCAATCCCTAAAACAGCAAACAGGCCCTGGCGTTTGATATAATAAAAGCTGTCCCCTTCGTAGTTTAAGGCATAGGCATAGCTGGCCGAGAACACCATAATCAATCCAAAAGCCAGCAGCACCAATACAATCAAGAGAAAGGCGGTGTCCATGCTCCGATCCTTGGCCACTTCGCCGGCTTTCGCCCGCCTTTTTACGGTTTTGGTTTTTGGTCTTGCCAAGGCTGCCACCTCCCTTTCTGCAAGATAGTTGATAAAAGCTTATTGTGCAATCGCCGCCTGATACTGTTCCAACAGGGCGGCGTTGTGATCCGCCACCATCTGCTGTACCGCAAAGAAAGCGATGATACAGAAAATCAGCGTTACGATGCTGAAGACTGCTACGATCTTCACTTCGCTCCAGCCGCTCATTTCAAAGTGATGGTGAATGGGGCTCATTTTAAAGATCCGCTTGCCGTGGGTCAGCTTGAAGTAAACCCGCTGCAAAATCACGCTGAAGGCTTCCACCCAGTAGATAACCCCCACAAAAATCAAAATCAGCGGGCAGCCCAGGCTGCAGGCAAAGGCACAGACACAGCCGCCTAAAAACATACTTCCGGTGTCCCCCATAAATACTTTGGCGGGATGGAAATTCCACACCAAAAAGCCGCAAAGGGCGCCGCCCACACCGGCGGCATACAGCCCCAGGCTGGCATTGGAGAGCATGGAGGAAAACACCATCATGGCGGCGCAGACCACCACGGTAACGCTTCCGGCCAAACCGTCGATGCCATCGGTAAGGTTGACGGCATTGGTAAAGCCCACAATCACAAAGGCCATTAAAATCCAGTAAAACCAGCCCAGATCCACACTGCCGATAAAGGGGATCACCAATTCGGTGGTCATGCCGCCAAACAGCCCCATCACCAGCAGATACAGGGCGGTAATGACGATCATAATGAGCATCTTCTGTTTCGGGGTCAGGCCGGTGTTCTGCTTTTTGCGGATGGAGATAAAGTCATCGGCAAACCCCATGGCGCCAAAGGCCAAAGCCATGCACAGGCCTGCGGCCAGCCCAACGGTCTGCTGGGTGGTAACCAAATCCATGCTCAGCAGCACAAAATACCCCAAAATCACTACGATTACGGTAGCGGCAATGAACATCAGCCCGCCCATGGTGGGCGTGCCCTGTTTGTTTTTGTGCCAGGTGGGGCCGATTTCCTTGATGGTCTGACCGTACTTTAGCTTATGCAGATAGGGAATCAAATATTTTCCGATTACCGCACTGAGAAAGAATCCCAGCGCCGCCGCCACCACAAAAACGATGGATTCCATAGCCATTCTCCTTTTTCGAATCAGTTTTCTCCCTTTTCCTCAGGGGTCACCGGCGTGCAAATGGCGTCGATGATCTCTTCAAAATGCATGCCCCGGCTGGCTTTAAACAGCACCACATCTCCGGGTTTGCAATTTTTAGCGATGGTAGCCGCCATCTTTTCTTTGCTCTTGCACCAAATGATATTGTCGAACCCTGCCCGATAAGCCCCTTCGCAGATGTACTTGCTCTCCGGGCCGAAACAGAGCAGGATATCAATCAAAGAATCCGCCACCATGGCCCCCACTTTGCAGTGAAGCTCATAGGACTGATCCCCCAATTCCAGCATATCCCCCAAAGCAGCGATCCGTTTTCCGCTGCATTCCATGGCGCTGAGCGCCCCAATGGCGCTTTCCATGGAATCGGGGCTGGCGTTGTAGCAGTCGGCGATCAGGGTATATCCATCGGGATGGCGGATCATCTTCTGCCGCATCCCGGTGTTTTCATAGTGAGACATGGCTTCGATCATAACCTGCGGCTCCATGCCCCGAAGCCGCCCCGCCAAAAAAGCGGCCATGGCGTTATAAACATGGTGCTTCCCAATGGCCGGCACCATGGCGGGATATTCTTTTCCCTGGTACACCAGCACGAATTCGGTTTTCTCCTGGGTAATGCGCACCTGTTTGGCTGAAAGAATTCCGGAGGTGTCCTGAATGCCGTAGAACAATTTGGGGTGATGCAGATCAATCTGTTTCAGCGTGGCCAGCAGGTCGTTGTCCGCATTTAAAATCAAAGGGCCGTTTGGGGCCAAGCCTTCCAAAATCTCTAATTTTGCTTTGAGGATATTTTCCCGGCTGCCCAGATTTTCGATATGGCTGGTGCCGATGTTGGTGATAATGGCTGCGTCAGGCTGTGCCAGGCCGGTCAAATAGGAAATCTCCCCCTTATGGTTCATTCCCATTTCGATGACTGCGGCGGTCTGCTCTTCCTTTAAAGCAAGCAGGGTGCGGGGCAGGCCGATATCGTTGTTCAGATTGCCCTGGGTCTTGCCGGTCTTTTCCCCGGCGGAAAGCACCGTCCACACCATTTCTTTGGTGGAGGTTTTGCCTACGCTTCCGGTAACCCCCACCACAAAAGGATTCAGCCACCTGCGATACCAGCACCCCAGTTTTCCCAGGGCCAGCCGGGTATCCTCCACCAGGATATACGGTTTTGTGGTGTCCAGTTCCTTGTGGCTCACCACACAGACCGCACCCTTTTGATAGCAGTCCTCAATAAAATCGTGGCCGTCAAACCGTTC
>CASDQY010000129.1 GCA_949282975.1 uncultured Oscillospiraceae bacterium
ATCGTCGCAGCAGCCCGCCCAGAACAGCTCTTTGATTTTGGCCTTGACCTCTTCACTGACTTCATACCGGCCGGTCTGGCTGAGTTTTCCGAACCAATCCCGGATGGCGGCGGTATCCCCTCCGGAGAGGTCATAGAGCAGCCGTTCCAGATTGGAAGAAATCAGGATATCCATAGAGGGGGAGATGGTGGCGAAGAATTCCCGGTTGCGGTCGTATACCCCGGTATTCAAAAAGTCGGTGAGGACGTTATTGGCGTTGCTGGCGCAGATCAGTTTGGCCACCGGCAGCCCCATCTTCTTGGCGTAGTAGGCCGCCAGGATATTGCCGAAGTTTCCGGTGGGCACCACCACGTTGATGGCTTCGCCCAGCTGGATTTCCCCTGCTTTGACCAGTTCTGCGTAGGTGGAGAGATAATACACCACCTGGGGCAGCAGCCGCCCCCAGTTGATGGAGTTGGCGCTGGAAAAGATCATGTCATGCTCCGCCAGCTTTTCCACCACGGCTTTGTCGGTGAAGATCTTCTTCACCCCGGTCTGGGCATCGTCGAAGTTGCCTTCGATGGCGCAGACTGCCACGTTACCGCCTTCTTGGGTGGTCATCTGGCGCTTTTGCATCTGGCTGACCCCGTCTTGGGGATAAAATACCACCATTTTGGTGCCGGGGACATCTTTAAATCCTTCCAGGGCCGCCTTGCCGGTGTCCCCGCTGGTAGCCACCAGAATGACGATTTCCTTGCCTGCCGCCGCTTTTTTGGCGGAGGTGGTGAGCAGATAGGGGAGAATTTGCAACGCCATGTCTTTGAAAGCGCAGGTGGGGCCGTGCCACAGCTCCAGCAGATATTCCCCTTCCTCCACCTTGCTGATGGGAGCAATTTTATCGCTGCCGAATTTTTCGGCTGTATAGGCGTTTTCGGCGCAGTAGGCAATCTCTTCCTGGGTAAAGTCGGTGAGGAAGAGGGAAAGGACATATTTTGCCCGCTCGACATAGCTCATGCCGGTCATGGCGTTTATGGTATCCAGGGTAATGGACGGCAGATTTTCCGGCACAAACAGGCCGCCTTCCGCCGAAATTCCCCGGCTGATCGCCTGGGTGCTTTCCACCCGGCAGTTGGAATCTCTGGTGCTGAGGTATTGCATGGAACTGGTTCCCCCTGTATTGAATTTGGGCTTTTGATAACGAATTCAGTTTATTGTAGCACACTTACCCCGCAAAATCAAGAGTTGAGGCCTTTTGCGCATGGAAAACTCGGGCGGTCTTTCCGGTTGCGGCGAAAGCAGGCAGGCAAACCAAACGGAGCCGGGAGAAACTCCGCCTGCCTTTCAAACAAACAAAAAACCCGCACAGCCTTTTGGCTGTGCGGGCTCTGATCTCTTTTTTGAGAAAGGATGGGCTTATTCCGCTGCTTCCGCTTCCTTCATTTTCGCAAAGCATTCGCTGCAGTAAACCGGGCGGTCTTCTCTGGGCTGGAAGGGAACTCTGGCCTCTTTGCCGCAGGCGGCGCAGGTGGCGGTGAACATTTCCCGAGGCGCACGGGCGCCGTTTTTCCGGGCCTGGCGGCACTCCTTGCAGCGCTGGGGCTCGTTTTCAAAGCCCTTTTCCGCATAAAATTCCTGTTCGCCGGCAGTAAATACAAACTCTTTGCCGCATTCTTTGCACACTAATGTTTTGTCCTGAAACATACTATTACCTCTCTTGGTGATTAGCCTTGACGGAACCTTCCGCCGGGTGGAGTGAATGGAAACCTTGCCGGAATCCCGGCACGGCTGCGACAACTATGGGTTTCACCCGCTTGACCTTGATCTCAAGTGTCCACAAATACCGTTTTCAGTTTCCTCCGTATCCGCACCAGCGCATTGCTCACCGACTTTTCGCTGACCTTCAGCCGCCGGGCAATCTGCCGATATTCGTCCCCGTCCAGGTAACAGTGAAAGACCTGGGACTCAAAGGGGGAGAGACTTTGACGAATCTGTTCCAAACAGAGGTGATACTGCTCCTTTTCAATCAGCATCTGGTCCGGCTGAGGCTGGTTGTTTTCCGGCTCCTCCTCCGGGCGCATCTGATCCAGGGAAACAGAACTTGCATTCAATTGTGATTTTTTGGTACTGAGTTTAACCTGATAGTTTTTTAATGCGTTGTCGATGCAATGCCCGGCGTAGGTGGAAAACTTCACCCCCCGCTTTGGATCGAAATGGCGTACCGCCTGATACAGCGCCAGGTACGCTTCCTGGGCGCCGTCCTCCCAATGGTCCTTGGGGAGCATCCGGCTTACCTTGGCGTCCACCGCCTTTTGATATTGGCCGAACAGCCGGCCCAGCGCCTGAGGGTCCTGCTTGGCACGAACCGCCAAAAATTCCTCCGTTTCGTTGGATGGTTTCATATCTCGCCTCGCTTCCATCAACAACAAGACTATTATACGGGACAGTATTTGGAAAGTCAATCCTTTTTGTGGATGAAATTTCCTTTTTGGATAAATAACCGAAAATTTAGTATTCTTTTCAACGTATTGCACAAATTCATTACGGATTTTGAGGCAAGTTGTACGAACATTTGCTCATTTTTGCCCGTTTTCGGCTGGGTTTGGCGGGGCGTTTTTCCGCCGCCAGATCCGCTTATTTCCCTGCTTTTCCCCTTTTAGCAGTCCCATGCCGGCGTATACTCCAGCCAAAGATGTTCCCTCTTTTGCGGGAAGCTTCATGGCCTGGGCCAGTTCCCGGGCGGTGAATGCTTCGGGCAGGGCGGCGGGGAGCAGCTCTTCGTAGTCGTCCGGGCTGTTCAGCCAGAGGATTTCTCCGGCGGAAAGGGGAAGGTTATCCAGCTTGGTGGCGTGGATTTTCCGGTCTTTACCCCGGCCGTCCAACAGCCTAAGCTGCCTTTGGGCAAGGGTGACGGCGGCAATCCGCAGCCCCGGATGGGTCAGCAGCCTGCGGATGCCGTAAAGCTGGGGCAGCACCCCGTTCACCCCGCAGCGGCGGCTGCGCTTTCCTGTGCCTGCCGTCTCTCCGGTATCCGGATCCAGCCAGAGGATCTGGGCTTGAACTACCACGGGATACACCACCGTAACCGGATAGCGGGGCAAAAAAGCTTCCAGCTTGGGCAGCAGGGTGTAGAGGTTTCGGGACTGGATCTCCAGCACCCCTTCTTCCCCCAAACCGTCTGCCACAAAGCTGCCGATCTTCTGCTCGTGGCAGCTTTCATCCGGGAGGAAGTAGTATTTCAGCGCCCGATGGGTGCTTTTTTCCCCCAGTCCTCCCACGCCGGCGGTGGCGTGTTCCTCTGCCCAACGGCATGCCAGGGCAAACCGCTTTTGGTCCACCGGGACAATCATGACAGCAGGTACTCCTCCAGCTCCTCTACCTCATCCGCCAGGTAAACATGGGGATATTCGGACAATTCTTCATAGCCGCCGAACCCGTAGGTCACGCCGATAAAGTCCATCCCGTTCTGCCGGGCGCCCACCGCATCCATGGACCGGTCCCCCACCATGACGCAGTCGGAACAGCCCAGAAGGTCTCTGGCCCGGGCGATCAGCTGGGGCTTGTCCAAAATCCGGCCCTCCAATTCGGTGCCTACCACCACATCAAACAGGTGGGCCACCTGAAAATAATCCAAAATCCGTTTGACGAATACCGCCGGTTTGCTGGAAGCAATGGCCAGCAGCATCCCTTCTTCCTTTAAATGTTCCAGGCATTCCCGGATGCCGGGGTAGAGGGAGTTTTCGTAGATGCCGGTATCCCGGTACCGTTCCCTGTACTGCTCCACTGCAAAAGCGGCCTGTTCCTCGTCCATGCCGTAAAATTGTTGGAAGGAGTCAATCAGGTTGGGCCCGATAAAGCAGCGCAGGCTGCTGCGGTCCTCCACCGGGATGCCGCATTGGGCCAGGGCGTATTCCACACACCGGGTGATTCCTTCGTAAGAATCGGTGAGGGTACCGTCTAAATCAAAGAGGATGGCTTCGTAACGCATAAAAACACCTTCTAATTTATATCGAAAAATATTTGACAAAAACTTTCTTGATTATTATAATAACTGCAAGATGCAATTTTTGTTGTGTCCACCCGCTTCGGCGGGGGAAGGATGGAACCGACGGGCAGGGTTCTGCCCGGAAAACGGTAGCGGTTAGCTCCTCATCCGTTTTGTTTTATGCTGCGTTTTGGCGTGAGATAGACGAAAGGGGGAGTCGATTCTTTATGTTGTCTTGGAAATTGCTTCCTCTCTTGGAAAGGGGGGAGCGGTATGAACTACGTCACCTGGCCAGACCTGTTTGTATTTCTTACATTAACAGTAACCGCCGTGGGCGTGTTTTACAATATTTGGACAAAAAAGAAGTAACCGCTCAATTTAGCCACCAGAGCGATTACTTCTTACAGTAATCCGAAAGGGACTAACCGTTGCCGGTTCTGTCCTTCTTCTTTATATTATACCGATTTTCCTTTCTTATGTCAAGGCTTGGCGAGAGCAAAAACGCCTGTATGCTTACTTTGAAACGGCAGATTAAAACATCTTAAATTTTGCCAGAATCAGCGCCACAATGGCAGTGGCAATGATGCTCAGAATAGTGGGAAACCAGATGCTGGTGATGCCGGGCAGCCCCTCCACATTCATGCCGTAAAAGGAATAGATCATGGTGGGAATGGCCATCAGCACGGTGATGGAGGTCAACAGCTTCATCACGTTGTTCAGGTTGTTGCTGGTCACCGAACCGAACGCCTCCATGGTGCCGGTGAGGATGTTGGAATAGATGGAGCTCATCTCGATGGCCTGCTTGACTTCGATGATGACATCCTCCAGCAGTTCTTCGTCCTCTTCGTACATTTTAATCACCCGGCCCCGAAGGATCTTTTCCAGGGTGATTTCATTGGCTTTCAGGGAAGTGGAGAAATACACCAGCGACTTTTGCAGTCCCAAAAGCTGAATCAGTTCGCTGTTTTTCATGCTTTTGTTCAGGTTGACCTGTAAATCCGAAGAGGATTTGTCGATCTGCTTCAGGTACCACAGATATTGAGCCGCCGCACGCAGCAGGATGGAGAGCAAAAACCGGGTT
>CASDQY010000130.1 GCA_949282975.1 uncultured Oscillospiraceae bacterium
CCAATGGTGGACTGTCATGGCTTGCTGTGACAGTCCTTTTTGGTAAAAAAACCAGATAGGAGGTTTTTTCATGGTAACCAGAGAAGAAATTGAAAACATTGCCCTTCTTTCCAAGCTGTTTGTGTCCGAAGAAGAGCTGGATGGCCTCACCAAAGAGATGGATCAGATGATCGCCTTTGCCGATACCATCAACCAGGCTACCGACGCCGGGGAGGAATTCGACAATATCAATGGCCTGCAAAATGCGTTCCGGGAGGACGTGGTGGTGCCAAGCTACCCGCAAAGCGAAATTTTGAAAAACCGGGACGGCGGCGTGGACGGATTTTTCTACGTGGCCAAACACAAATAAGGAGGGACTTCAAGCATGCTGGATTATCTTTCTCAGATCCGCTCCTTGCAGTCCATGCTGCAGGGAAAAGAGATCAGCTGCACCGAGCTGACCCAAACCTACCTGGACGCCATGGAGCGGGACAACCAAAAACTCAACGCCTACGTCAGCGCCACGCCGGATGCGGCCCTGGCGGCGGCCAAGCTGGTGGACGAAAAGCTGGCCAGAGGCGAAGCCCTCTCCCCCCTGGAAGGCATCCCCATGACCTTAAAGGACAACATCTCCACCGAGGGCATCCCCACCACCTGCTGCTCCAAAATTCTGGAGGGGTATGTTCCCATCTACGACGCCACGGTGTGGAAGCTGCTCAAAGAGCAGAACGCCGTGCTGCTGGGCAAAACCAATATGGACGAATTCGCCATGGGTTCTTCCTGTGAGACAAGCTGTTTCGGCGGCGCCGCCAACCCCCACAATCTGGATCATGTGGCCGGCGGTTCCTCCGGCGGGGTAGCCAGCGCCGTAGGGGGCAACCTGGCGGCCTACGGTTTGGGCAGCGACACCGGCGGCAGCATCCGCCAGCCTGCCTCCTTCTGCGGTTTGGTGGGGTTAAAACCCACCTACGGGGCGGTGAGCCGGTTCGGGTTGGTAGCCTATGCTTCCAGCCTGGATCAGATCGGCCCCATCACCACCAATGTGGAGGACACCGCTTTGGTGTTTGACCAGATCTGCCAATACGACCCCATGGATTCCACCAGCAAGGGAGCCCAGGGGAACACCGTTTCCCATCTCAAGGACGATCCCAAGGGCAAAAAAATCGGCATTGCCAAGGAATATCTGGAAGGGCTGAAGCCGGAGGTGGAAGCCGCCATCCAGCAGGCCATGAAAACCTATGAAGCCATGGGCTGTGAACTGGTGGACATTTCCCTGCCGGCGTTGAAATACGCCCTGCCGGTGTATTATATTCTGGCCTGCGCCGAAGCCAGCTCCAACCTGGGGCGTTACGACGGTATCCGGTACGGTTATCAGGCGGACAGCTACCTCAACACCCACGACATGATCTGCAAGACCCGCAGCGCCGGCTTCGGCAAGGAAGTCCAGCGGCGGATCCTGCTGGGCACCTATGTGCTCAGCTCCGGCTACTACGACGCCTATTACAAAAAAGCCCAGAATCTGCGGGGCAGCATTGTCCGCACCTTCCGGGAAGCCTTCGCCCACTGCGACGCCATTCTGGCTCCCACGGTGCCCATGACCAGCTTCCCCAAGGGCTTTACCAGCCAGGACCCCATCGAAACCTATCAGACCGACATCTGCACCGTGCCGGTGAATATCTGCGGCCTGCCGGCGGTGAGCATTCCCTGCGGCTTTGGCGAAAAGGAACTGCCCATCGGGATGCAGCTCATCGGCAACACCTTCGGGGAAGCGGATATCCTGAACCTTGCCTGGCAGTTTGAACAGGCCACCGGCGGCACATTCAACAAAAAGGTAGAAGGAGGGGTCACATTATGAACTGGGAACTGGTCTCGGGTCTGGAGACCCATGTGGAGCTTTCCACCAACACCAAAATTTTCTGCGGCTGCACCACCAAGTTCGGCGGGGAGCCCAACACCAACTGCTGCCCCATCTGCATCGGCCTGCCCGGCACCCTGCCCAAACTGAACCGGCAGGTGGTGCACTACGCCATTATGGCGGGGCTGGCCACCCACTGCACCATCAACAACATCTCCAAGATGGACCGGAAAAACTACGTTTACCCCGATCTGCCCAAAGCCTACCAGATCAGCCAGTACGACAAGCCCCTGTGCGAGCACGGCTATATCCAACTGGAAAACGGCCGAAAGATCAGCATCACCCGGATCCATATTGAGGAGGACGCCGGCAAGCTGGTCCATGAGCATGGGGACACCTTTGTGGACTACAACCGGGGGGGCGTGCCGCTGATTGAGATCGTCTCCGAGCCGGATATCCGCAGCATTGCCGAGGCACGGGAGTATGTGGAAAAGCTGCAGATGATCATGAAGCACATCGGCGTCAGCGACTGCAAGATGCAGGAAGGAAGCCTGCGCTGCGACGTGAACATTTCGGTGCGGCCCCAAGGCAGCGAAGAATTCGGCACCCGCACCGAGATCAAGAACATGAACTCCTTTGCCAACATGGAAAAAGCCATGGCCTATGAACTGGACCGGCAGATAGACCTGCTGGAAAGCGGCGGCAAGGTCACCCAGGAAACCCTGCGGTGGAACCCCGACGAAGGCATTACCACCCCCATGCGGGGCAAGGAGGACGCCCATGACTACCGCTATTTCCGGGAGCCGGACTTAGTGACCATCTACACCACCGATGAGGAAATCGAAGCCATCCGCCAGGAGCTGCCGGAACTGCCCGACGCCCGGATTGCCCGGTACCAGGAGGAGTTCGGCCTGCCGGCGGCAGACGCCCAGCTTTTGGTGAAGTACCGGAAAATTGCGGAATACTTTGAAACCGCCGGGGAAGGTTTGTCCAACAAAAAGGCGGTGGCAAACTTCATTCTGGGCCAGATCTTCCGCACCCTGGTCACCGACGAAGAAAAGGAAAACGGCGCAGTAGCCATTCCGCCCCAGTACCTCCACGATCTGGCCAAGCTGCTGGAAGAGGGCAAGATCAAGATGAACCTGGCCAAAACCACCCTGGATAAGATGCTGGAAAGCGGCAAACCCTGCACCGACTTTATCAGCGAGCAGGACATGGGGGACATCGACGAGGACACCCTGCGTTCCATCTGCCAAAGCGTGGTGGAAAGCAACCCCAAGGCGGTGGCCGACTTCAAAGGCGGCAAGGACAAAGCGGTGAAGGCCCTGATCGGTCAGGTGATGAAGCAGACCCGGGGCAAAGCCGACGGCCGGAAAGCCGAAGCCATGATGGTGGAAATGATCAACGCCATGTGAGGAAAAATCATAGACAAATGCGCCGGAGGATGCTACAATAAAGGCAGCATCCCCGGTAAGATAAGAGATGCAGAGGGGAGTGGAAACACTTCCCTCTTTTTGATGGCAGGAAATTTTCCCCTCATCAGTCAAGGCTTCGCCTTGCCAGCTTCCCCCCAGGGGGAAGCCTTTGTCCGAATTCTCTTGCGTTAAAAATCCTCTTGAGGCAGAGCGAAACAAATTTTTCTAAATGGAAGAGATTTCCCTTTGGAAATCTCAACTTAAATTGTTCATTTTTCATTTTTCCCCGAAAGGAGCCTTCCCATGAACCCACAAGAAATCCTCTCTCAAATGACCCTCACCGAAAAAGCCGACCTCTGCTCCGGCGCCGATTTCTGGCACATCCCCGGCGTTCCCCGCCTGGGGGTCCAGCCCATGCTGGTCTGCGACGGCCCCCATGGCCTGCGCAAGCACATTGACAGCCAGCTCCACGCCGGATTTTCCGAAGCGGTGTCCACCGTCTGCTTCCCCACCAGCGCCTGCATGGCCAATTCCTTCGACGTGGCCCTGGAAGAAGAGGTGGGGGACGCCCTGGGCAAGGACTGCCTGGCGGAACAGATCGGCATCCTC
>CASDQY010000131.1 GCA_949282975.1 uncultured Oscillospiraceae bacterium
GCCGCTTAAAATTTTCGGATATGCTCGGCCATGGCCTCTGGGCATATCGCTGGCTTCGAGGAATTGGATTTCAAACCTTTGATTGCAACCGAAATCATAGATCATTTCAAGGATATCCAAGGGCTTAAGATTCAGAGAAGAAAGTTTGCATTCTGAAAGCAGCCCAAACATTTCTCTGCTTAAAGGTGAAAAGGCATCCTTCTCTTCCATGGAAAGAAGATAGGCAACGTTTTTGTATTTTATTTCGAACAGATGATAGGCCATAGTGTCAAAGGTGGCAAGAACAAGATAGCCGAGATCCCCAAGGGTTTCATTTGAGGACACAGCGGCAACCCGCCATATTTTATGCGCACAGCCAACATATGTGATCTTAAATGTATAAATTTGAGTTGCCATAGGCCGCCTCGCTTTTGTCATACATTAAATTATGGGCAATTTGATGGAGAATTCTTTCTGATTTGGAACAACTTTATTGTACTATAAAATTGATTTGCCTGCAAGCATTTGAAAACAGTGCAACGGATTTCAATGTGTGCGGCAAACGGGAGGTTTCGGGCAGGGATTTGCCATTTTGTTTCAAGAGAAGGGACTGATTTCTGTTCGTTTTTTGCAGACAAATCCCCCTCGATATGCTATACTGGAAAAAACGCAACCGGGAAGGGGAAACTGCAATGAATTATTACTTTGGCGTGGATTATTATCCCGAACACTGGCCCCAGGACCGCTGGGAGACCGACGCCGCTTTGATGGAAGAATTGGGCATCCGTGTGGTGCGGATGGGGGAATTCTCCTGGGCTAAAATGGAACCCCGGGAAGGAGAATTCCATTTTGAATGGCTGGACCAGGCCATTCAGGTGTTGGCGGCTCACGGCATTCAGACGGTGCTGGGCACTCCTACCGCTGCGCCGCCTGCCTGGATGGTGCGGCAGGATCCGGACATTCTGCCTATGGATTCTCACGGCCTGCGCCGGGAGTTTGGCGGACGGCATCATGACTGTCAGTCCAACCACCATTACCGCCAGCATGTCCGGCGGCTGGTTACCGCTATGGCGGCCCGATTTGGGCACCATCCCCATGTGGTGGGCTGGCAGGTGGACAATGAGCTTGGCAACAGCCACGGGGATTTGTGTTATTGCCCTCACTGCGAAGCTGCCTTCCGCCGCTGGCTGCAGCAGAAATACGGCAGCATTGAAGAATTAAACCGGGCCTGGGGAACTGCTTTCTGGAGCCAGGAATATTCCGATTTCCATCAGATCATCTCTCCTAAGGTAACCCCCAACGGACACAATCCCTCTCACCTGTTGGATTGGAAACGGTTCTGTTCCGATCTGGTGGCGGATTTTATGCGGTTTCAGGTACATATTCTGCGGCAGTATTGTGATCCGAAACAGTTTATCACCCACAACTGCATGGGCTTTGCAGATAAGGTGAGCTATTTTGAACTGGGCAAGGACTTGGATTTTCTCAGCCATGACCAATATCCCGGGGGATATTTTGCCCAGCCGCCCCACCAGCCCAACCAGCGCTTGGCGGCGGAGCTGGATTTTATCCGGGGATGCAAAGGGAAAAATTTCTGGATTATGGAACAGCAGGCCGGAATCACCGGCTGGGAGTGTATGGGGCGCAATCCGGCGCCCGGCCAGCTCGGCTTATGGACGGCCCAGTCGGTGGCACATGGGGCGGATACCGTGGTGTACTTCCGTTGGAGAAGCTGCCTTTCCGGCACGGAACAGTATTGGCATGGGATTCTCCCCCACAGTGGGAAACCCGGCCGGACTTACCGGGAACTGAAGGAGGTCATTGCCGGCCTGCGCCCCGTTTTGGAGGAGGTTCAAGACATTACCACCCCGGTCCAGGTGGGGATCGTCTATTCTTACGATCAAAACTATGCCATGCAGATCCAGCCCCATAATCCAAAGCTCACCTATCTGGGGCAGGTGATGAAGTATTATACCGCCCTGTATCGTGCCAATGTGCCGGTGGATTTTCTCAGCGATCAGGAGGATTTTTCAAAGTATCCCCTGCTTATCGCACCCCTGCAGTATCTTACCAACCCGGCATTGGAGCAGAAGTACCGGGCCTATGTGGAGCAGGGGGGACATCTGGTGCTGACGATGCGCACCGGCGTGAAGGACGAGACCAACCTGTGCCTTCCCCACACCCTTCCCGGCGGGCTTGCCGATGTGCTGGGCATTGAGGTGCCGGAATACGACTGCTTGTGGGAGACAACCCTGCCGGTACAGTGGGGGACCAAACTCTGCCGGGGAGAACAGTGGTGCGACCTGATCGTTCCCACCACCGCCCGTGCTTTGGCTGTCGCCGCCGGGGAGTGGTACGCCCAAACCCCGGTGATTACCCAGAACCGCTTCGGAAAAGGGCAAGCCTGGTATGTGGGAACGGAACCGGATGAGGAACTGATGGAACTGCTTATGGGTGAACTGCTCCGTGGGGCCAACATCTCTTCGTTGGGGGACACGCCCCAGGGGGTGGAGCTGGCCTTCCGCAAGGGCCGGGAGCAGGATTACCTTTTTGTGCTCAATCATACGGAAATCCAGCAGCAGATTTCTTTGAATGAAACGTGGGCTGACCGAGAAATTTCCTTGCCGCCCTATGGCTTTGCGGTGGTGAAAAGTGCAGATCACCAAGAGTAAGCTCCATCCGTTAAGGACGATGGAAGGACTTTCCTATTTGGGCACACGGCAAATAAATAGCGATTGGAAGAGCAGTGCAGTCTGGAATGGCAGATTGTGCTGCTTTTCCTTCTTTTTTGTCTTAAGGGAGCATGGATTTGAGACGGTTCCCGGCAGAAGAAGAGCAACAATAGCCCGGATATTTCGGCCAATCCTGCGGTTGAAAAATGCCGTGTGGACGGCTGCACCATGGGGCGGAGAATTGGAAGCAGGTGCAGCATATCGAAGCCGAAGCAAGCCAATATTTGGGCGATTCTTACGGAAAAATTTCAAATCGGATTTTGAGAATAAGCGTTGTAGCCAAAAAACGACGCTGATTCCTTAGATTTTTGGATGTTTGACAAAAAATTAACAAATAGGATTGACAAAAATTTAACAAAGGCATATACTGTTAGTATCCCAATCAGGGTAGGAAGAGACGGCTGGGACAGGCCGCCGGAAGCAATCATTTATTTTTTTCGGAAGCAGGAGGAATGGATATGCAGACATCGGAAATGCAGTATCAAACCGTAGACAGTGCAGAAGCGCTGTCCAACTGCCTGGAACAGCTTCGCAAAGCCCAGGCGGAATACGCTTCCTACACCCAGGAGCAGGTAGACGCCATTTTCTACGCTGCTGCAAAAGCGGCCAATCAGCATCGAATTGATTTGGCAGAATTTGCAGTACAGGAAACCGGCATGGGTGTGGCGGAAGACAAAGTCATCAAAAATCATTATGCTTCAGAGTATGTGTACAACACCTACCGATACACCAAGACCTGTGGCGTCATTGAAGAAGATAAGGCTTACGGCGTTCGCCGCATCGCCGAACCCATCGGCGTCATCGCCGCCATTACCCCCACCACCAATCCAACCTCTACGGTGATTTTTAAGGCTCTGGTGGCTTTGAAAACCAGAAACGCCATTTTGTTCAGCCCCCATCCCAGAGCGATCCAGTGCTCCATTCAGGCGGCAAAGATTGTCCGGGAAGCAGCAGAAGCCGCCGGCGCCCCCAAAGGCTTAATCGGCTGGATTGACGTGCCCTCCATGGATTTGACCCACCAGCTTATGGCCCAAGCGGATATTATCTTTGCCACCGGCGGCCCCGGCATGGTAAAGGCGGCCTATTCCTCCGGTACTCCGGCAGTCAGCGGCGGCTCCGGCAACACCCCGGTGATCATTGACAGCACGGCGGACGTTCGGCTGGCGGTAAACTCCATCATTCACTCCAAGACCTTCGATAACGGCATGATCTGCGCTTCCGAACAGTCGGTTACGGTGGTGCAGGACCTTTACGACGCTGTCTGCCAGGAATTTGCCTATCGTGGCGGTTATTTTCTGAATGAAGAAGAAAAAGAGAAGCTCCGTGCCACGATGTTCCCGGGCGGCGGCTCCATCAATGCAAAGATTGTGGGCCAGTCTGCGGTGACCATTGCGAAAATGGCAGGACTCACCGTGCCGGAGAATACCAAGCTTTTGATCGCCCAGGTGGAATCCACCGATCCCAGCGAAGTGTTTGCCCGGGAAAAATTGTCCCCGGTGCTGGCCATGTACAAGGCCGACAGTTTTGAACAGGCTTTGAATATGGCGGACCGTTTGGTGCGGGACGGCGGTTTCGGCCATACTTCCGTGCTGTATGTAGATATGAACCAGGCGGAAAAGATCAACACCTTTGAGGACCGCATGAAGACCGGCCGTATTCTGCTGAATACCCCGGCGGCCCAAGGCGGCATCGGCGATATTTATAACTTCAAACTGACTCCCTCCCTGACTCTGGGCTGTGGTTCCTGGGGCGGCAACGCCACTTCGGAAAACATCGGAGTCAAACAATTTTTGAATATCAAAACCGTTGCGGAGAGGAGAGAGAATATGCTGTGGTTCCGGGCGCCGGAAAAGGTGTACTTCAAGAAAGGCTGCCTGCCGGTGGCGATGAAGGAATTGGAGACGGTGTACCACCGGAAAAAAGCCTTCGTGGTTACCGATGGCTTCCTGTTCAAAAACGGTTTCTTAAAGCCGGTCACCGATCGGCTGGACGAGATGGGAATCACCTATACCACCTTTGCCGGGGTGCAGCCTGACCCCACTTTGGCCAATGCCGAGGAAGGCTTAAAGCTCATGCGGGATATTGAGCCCGACTGCCTCATTGCTTTCGGCGGCGGTTCCGCCATGGACTGCGCCAAGATTATGTGGGTGATGTATGAACATCCGGAAGAAGACTTCCAGTCCATGGCCATGCGGTTCATGGATATCCGCAAGCGTGTGCACACCTTCCCCCGGATGGGCACCAAGGCTTTCTTTGTGGCCATCCCCACCTCTTCCGGTACCGGTTCTGAAGTGACCTCCTTCGCCGTGATCACCGACCAGGAAACCGGCATCAAGTATCCTCTGGCGGACTACTCTTTGATGCCCAACATGGCCATTGTGGATACCGACAACATGATGACCCAGCCCAAGGGTCTGACCAGCGCTTCCGGCGTGGACGTACTGACCCATGCTTTGGAGGCCTATGCATCCATGATGGCCACCGACTACACCGACGGCCTGGCCCTGAAGGCAATGAAGAATGTGTTTGAATACCTGCCCCGGGCTTACAACAACGGCAACGATGTAGAGGCCCGTCAGAAGATGGCGGACGCTTCCTGCATGGCCGGTATGGCGTTCAACAACGCTTTTCTGGGCGTCTGCCACTCCATGGCGCATAAGCTGGGCGCATATCACCACCTGGCCCACGGTTTGGCAAACGCTTTGATGATCAGCCTGGTGCTGGAATACAACGCAGCGGAACAGCCCACCAAGATGGGAACCTTCCCCCAGTATCAGTACCCCCACACCCTTCATCGCTATGTAGAGTGCGCTAATTTCTGCGGCGTGTTCGGCAAGGATGACGCCGATACCTTAAAGAAATTCATCGCCAAGATTGAAGAGCTGAAAGAAGCCGTTGGGGTGAAAAAGACCATCGCCGATTATGGCGTCAAGGAAGAGGACTTCCTGGCAACTCTGGACGAAATGTCCCGCAATGCCTTTGATGACCAGTGCACCGGCAGCAATCCCCGCTATCCCCTGATCAGCGAGATCAAGGAAATGTATCGGAAGGCTTACTACGGCAAGGATTATCAGGCAAAAGCGGAAGCGGTCAAGGAAGAAAAGACGGAAGCTTAATCCCATGAAATAAAAACAAGCGCTTGGAGCAATCCAGGCGCTTTCTTTTTGCCAAAATGGCGTATTTTATAAAAACAATACAAATAGTAATACTTAAAAGCAAAAAGAAAAACAGGCCCAGAGGTTGGAGGCCTGTTTTCTGCAAAATTCTATTACGCTTTGGCAGCGTTGAGCTTCAGCATCAGCTTGCTCTTTTTCCGGGCGGCATTGTTCTTGTGGATCAAGCCTTTGGAGCAGGCCATGTCGATGGCCTTGACTGCGTTGGCCACAGCGGCGTCCATGTTGTCGGCCTTGGCTTCCACCGCCTGGTTGGCAGTTTTCATCATGGTTTTCAGGTTGGATTTCAGAGCCTTATTCCGAGCGGCCTTAGTCTGGTTGACCAGAACACGCTTCTTAGCAGATTTGATATTGGGCATTCCCAGCACCTCCTTGCATGAAACCGCCGTTGCAAAGACACAATAGCGGTACAGAATCGTTTCATACCCTTATTTTGAGACACGTTAAGACTATGACAGCATTCAATATCATACCACGGAAAAAGCCGAAACGCAAGGGGTAATTGGAACAAATTTCAGATTTAGGAGTATTGTATGAACACCCGAACGGATTTGGCCTTGGAATGTATGGATTTTGCCGGAGGAGCTTTTTTTCAGGGGGTGAAGCATCGCCGGTTTGCCCAGGGGCAGGTGGATTGCGAAGAGGTCATCATCGCTTCCCCCCGGGCGGCAAAGGCCATGGGAAAGCCGGTGGGACGTTATCTCACTGCCGATCCTACCCCCTTCATGCAGGACAGCGGGGTATCCTTGCAGGAAGGGGCGGATTTGGCGGCTTGCCTTCAGGCCCTGCTCCCGCCGGGCTGTGAGAAGGTTCTGGTGGCGGGGCTGGGCAATCGCAGCATCACGCCCGATGCATATGGCCCCCAGGTGGCGGATCAGATTTTAGTCACCCGGCATCTTCCCGACGCCCTTGCCCGGAAGATCGGATTGGAGGGGGTCCGCCCGGTAAGCGCCATTGCGCCGGGCGTGCTGGGGCAGACCGGAGTGGAAAGCGCCGAACTCATTGGGGCGGTGTGCCGGGTGGTGCAACCCCAGGCGGTGATTGTAGTGGACGCTTTGGCTTGTTCCGGGTTGGAGCGCTTGGGCCGCACGGTGCAGATGAGTGATGCCGGCATTGTTCCCGGCAGCGGGGTGCACAACAACCGCAGGGAGTTGAGCCGAAGGACATTGGGCGTGCCGGTGATTGGGGTGGGCGTCCCCATGGTGGCGGAAATCCCCGGGGCCGGACAGCCCCTGATTGTCACCCCCAGGGAGATCGACTTGATTTTGGAGCACGCCGCCAAGCTTACCGCCTGCGCCATCAATAAAGCGCTTCAGCCGGAGTTGACGGTAGAGGAAATTCTGGCCTTAACAGGCTAGTCCCATTCTAATCCCCGCAGTTTTTTCATACACTGTCCAGAGATTGCTTCAAAGGAGGAAGGCGTATGGGAAAGCGGCTGAAAGGGTGGCTGATCAAGCTTTTGGCAGCAGCAGCTGCCGCAGCGCTGCTGTGGTATCTGCTGCCGTTGCTGTTGGCGCCGGTGTCCGGCACCTTGGCGCAGGCGGCAGCGGTCTGCACCGGGCTGAGCTTTCTTTCGCCCGCTACCCAGCAGATGGTGGCGCAGATCAATGACACCGACAATCGGGAACAGGGGGAACCGGTGGAACCGGCAACCTCTCAGACAGCGGAAACCGATCCGGCCTTGGCAGAGCCTGCTTCAACCACCGGGGATACCGCCCAGGCATTGGCCGCCATTGCCGACCCGGCCGACACCACCCCCCAGCCAGCAGAAAACACGGCCACCGTGGCACAGCAAACCTATCGGGAGGGAAGCAGCAGCCAGTATCTGGCGCTGGATTCCGGCTGGGTACGCAACCTGAGCGGATTGGGAGCCGAGGAAGTTCTGGATTTGTCCCGTCAGGAACTGCCCTTTGACATCGAATTAAACAGCGACCAGCCCCAGGTGCTGATCTACCACACCCACGCTACGGAAGCGTATCTCCCCACGTTGCGGACTTGGTATGGCTTGACAGAATCATTCCGCAGCGACCAGGACGAGGAAAATATGGTGGCGGTGGGGGACGTGCTGACCCAAACCCTGGAACAGGCGGGGATCAAAGTGATTCACGACACCACCCAGCATGACAATCCCAGTTATACCGGCGCCTATGACCGCAGCCGGGAAACCATCCGCCATTATCTGGAGCAGTATCCATCCATCAAAGTAACCCTGGATGTTCATCGAGACGCCATTACCCGGGACGACAACACCATCATTGCCCCCACCGCCACAGTGGAGGGGCAGCAGGTAGCCCAGGTAATGATTATTTCCTGCGCCGACGGCGACCGTATCCCCAATTTCCGGCAGAACTTCACCTTTGCCGCCGCCTTGCAGCAGCAGGCCGCCCAGCTTTATCCCGATCTTATGCGGCCGATTCTCTTTGATCAAAACCGTTTTTATAATCAGGATCTCACCACAGGAAGCCTGCTGCTGGAGTTTGGAAGCCACGGGAACACGCTGGCTCAGGCCAAGCGCAGCGCCGTGCTGGTGGGAAACAGCCTGGCGGCATTGTGGGGGGCTGGGGGATGACGGCGCTTTTGGGATTTTTTCCGGCCAGACGGTGGATTTTTTTCCCTCGCTGTGTTATGATACATTCAGATTGATCTGTCGTTTCGCAAAGGAATGTGAGGGAAGTATGAAACAAAAAATCGACCCCAAACACGCCTCTGCCGGAATCACTGCATTCATTGTGATTGTGGCGTCAATTTTGGTGCTGTTTATTCTCTGGCGGTTTGAAGTAATCGCCTCCACCGTTGGAACGGTATTTGCTGCGCTGGCTCCGGTGCTGATGGGGCTGGTGATTGCCTATCTTTTGCTGCCGGTGATGCGCTTTTTTGAGAAGCTGTATTATCCCAAAATCTCAAAGAAAATAGAAAAGGCCTCCAAAGCCAAGAAGGTCACTCGGGGGCTGGCCATTGTCACCGCTATGATCATTGCGCTGGCGGTGATCGTTGGGCTGTTGTGGTTGCTGCTGCCCCAGCTGATTGATTCCGTAACCAATCTGGTGGCGGCGCTGCCGGGATATTTCAATAATTTACAGGATACGGTGATGGGGCTTTTGGCCAATCAACCGGATCTGCAAAGCCAGATCAGTCAGTTTTTTACGGAATTTCAGGATACCGTGATCGGGTTCCTCAGCAATATCGTGCTGCCCCAGATGGGGGATTGGGTGAGCAATCTCACCAATGGCATTATGGGCTTTTTAGGCGGACTGCTGAATCTGGCGGTGGGCTTTATTCTGGCAATTTATGTGCTGTATCATAAGGACCTTTATTCCGCCCAGGCCAAAAAGATCCTCTTTGCCTGCTTTAAATCGGATCGGGCCAACGGCATTCTTCGGGTGACCCGCTTGACGCACCACACCTTTGGCGGATTCATCAGCGGCCAGATTATCAATGCGTTAATTGTGGGCGTACTCTGCTTTATTTTAATGGCCATTTTCCAGATGCCCTATGCTCTGCTGGTCAGTGTGATTATGACCGTGTTTAACGTGATCCCTTACTTCGGCCCCTTTATCGGCGCCATTCCCTCCGCACTGCTGATTTTGATGGTGGACCCCTGGGACTGTTTGTGGTTTATTATCATGATCCTGATCTTGCAGCAGGTGGACGGTACGGTGATCAGCCCCCGGATCCTGGGAGATTCCATTGGGCTTTCCGGCTTCTGGGTGATGGTGAGCATCCTGGTGATGAACAACCTCATTGGCTTTGTGGGAATGATTATCGGGGTGCCGGTGTTTGCGGTGCTGTATGTGCTGATTAAAGAGCGGGTAGGACGGAAGCTTCGCAAACGAAAGCTGGATCCGGATACGGTGGAGTATATGGATCTGGAATACCTCCATCAAACCGAAAGCGGCGAGGTCTGCACTTCCCAGTTATCGGATCAGGAATTTGAAAAGAATCGAAAAAAAGAGGAACACCCCACCCTTTGGAAAAAGCTGTTTTCCAAGGTAAAGAAAAAGGGCAAATAAGGATTACTATGCGGGATAACAATCACTGCCCCCTGCCACGCAGTTTTTATCAGCAGGACGGTTTGGCGCTGGCACAGGCGCTGTTGGGAAAGGTGCTGCTGCGCCGGGTGGGGGAACAGGTCACCGGCGGGCGGATTATAGAAACCGAAGCTTACCTGGGGCAGCAGGATCCGGCGGCCCATTCCTACAAAGGGAATACCCGGCGCACTCGGATTCAGTTCGGCCCGGGGGGCTATGCCTATGTTTATCTGATCTACGGGATGCACTGCTGCATGAATATTGTGGCAGGGCCGGAAGGCACGCCCCATGTGGTGCTGCTTCGGGCTTTGGAGCCGGTTGCGGGGTTGGATTGGATGTGCCGGCGGCGGCATACCGATAAAAAGAAAAACCTCTGCAGCGGCCCCGGAAAACTCTGCCAAGCTATGGCCATTGACCGGAGTTGTTACGGCATGGATTTGCTGGGGGAAGATCTTTGGCTGGAAGATGGGCCGGAGATACCCCGTGAGCAGATTGTGGCGAGCAAACGCATTCACATCGACTACGCCGGAACGGCAGCAGACTGGCCCTATCGATTTTGTG
>CASDQY010000132.1 GCA_949282975.1 uncultured Oscillospiraceae bacterium
AAAGAAAGCTTGCAATCATACTCATGTTGGAAACAACATCCAGATTGAACATCAATGAAGTTTCGTCTTGCGTGATTGCAAATTGCACTGTGTCCACGATATACATCAGCGAGGGCAGATAAAGCAGCAAATCCATGCAAAGCAGCATAACGCCCCACAGCACCATTTTGCGGTACAGAAAATAAAATCCGCTGAAAATAAAGGCAGCAAAATTGGGAAGCACTTTTTTCCCTTTTGCCAGCAGCTTGAAACGAGGAAGGAAATAATGGGTATTCTGCCCCACAAACAAGGCATAATCCGTAACCGCAATCTCATCCAGTTTTTCTTCCGGATTTATACCGGCATAGGCCGCATAAGGCCCAGGGCCAAAGCCACCCTGCTGATTGCCACCGGGTCCAAAGCCGCCGCCCATTCCCCCTATGCCGGGCTGGTCGTAGGGCGAGCCTTGATAGCCGCTGCCGGGAGCCTGACCAAAAGGCGATCCGCCGGGAAAGCCGCCGTTTTGCTGATGATACTGCCGCCGATACTGCCGGGCAGTTTCGCTTTGCAGAGGGGCGCCGCAGTTGTCGCAAAACACCCCGCTCACCGGGTTTTCTTTCCCGCAGTTTGGGCAGCGCAGGGTTTCTTCCGATGGCCTGGAAGCTTGAGAACGGCCGGATCCTTCCGGCTGCCAGCTTTCATGGAGACGGTGCAGTTCCGGAAAACAACAGCTGCCCCGTTTTTGAATGCAATCTTTATGATAAGGCGCACCGCATTCCGGACACACTGAAATCTCTCTTCCATCTTCCAGCGGTTTGCCGCAGATTGGACAATTGATACCGTGATACTGTTCCATTTAAATGCCTTTCTCAATCCAATAAATAATTCATGCCGGAATCGTTTGGATTCCCGATATATGTCATCATTATAGCATAAGATTGATGTCGATTCAACGAAACAGGTGTAAAAATTTCATGTATAAATTCGGTTACAGAAGCTTTTGAAGGGTTTTCTTCAATTCTATCCCATTGTCTACCAAATAATCCGGATGCAAAGGAATCAACTGTTCTTTTGGCCGGAAGCCCCAGGCGCAGCTGATGCTGATGAGTCCGGCGTTTTTTGCAGTTTGAATGTCCACATCCGAATCACCGGCATATACCCCCCTTTCCTGCTTTGGTATTTCAAGCTGCTCCATCAAGTAGTAAAGAGCTGCCGGATTTGGCTTGGTGGGAAACCGATCTGTCTGCCCCAACATCACATCAAAGCTATCCGGCGGATAGCAGTGCTCCAGAATTTTGGCAACAAACTCATTGGGTTTATTGGTAAGCACAGCGATTTTCACGCCGGCCTTTTTTAACATGGCCACTGCTTCCGGCACACCGGGGTATGGTTTTACATGATCGGTGCAGTGCTCTGCATAATAGATGTTAAAATCCTGATGCAGCTTTGAAATCAATGCGCCCTCCTCCTGCCCCGAAGCACGTTTCAGCAGTAAAATCACGCCGTTTCCCACAAATTTCCGTGTTTGGTCCAAAGTAATTTCCGGCAGGCCCTGCCGGGACAAAGCATAATTGGTAGCAAAATGAAGATCTTCCAAGGTGTCTACTAAAGTACCATCCAAATCAAACCCTGCAAAAGACAGTTTCATGACGTTCTCTCCTCTGTTTTTCAAAAAGCCGGACTGTTTCCAGCCCGGCTTTTATGTCATTACTGTTCGTCGTAAAATGCGTCGTGAATGGCACGAACCGCTTCCTTGCTCTTGTCACGGTCAATCAAAACACTGATCTTGATTTCCGAAGTAGAGATCATCCGAATGTTGATTTCCTTTTCATACAGGGCCTCAAACATCTTTGCAGCAACGCCGGGATTGGACTGCATGCCGGCGCCGACGATGGATACTTTGGATACCGTGTCATCCACTTCCACATCCTGGGCGCCAAACAGTTTCTGTTCCCGCTTTAAGCATTCCACGGCGGCGTCTTTTTGGGAGATGGGAACGGTCAGGCTGATGTCCTTTGTGCCGTCACGGCCAATGGACTGCAAAATGATATCAATATTGATCTTGTCTTTGGCCAGCATGGAAAACACCTGGAACGCAATGCCCGGTTTATCCGGTACGCCAATCAGAGCCAAACGAGCTACGTCGTCGTCTTTTGCTACACCTTTAATCAACATTTTTTCCACTGGAATGACCTCCTTTACAACAGTACCGGGTTTATCTTCATAGCTGGACAGCACTTCCAGCTTTACGTTATACTTCTTCGCCATTTCCACACTGCGATTATGCAGCACCTGTGCGCCCAAGCTGGCCAGTTCCAACATTTCGTCGTAGGAAATTTCATCCAGCTTTTTGGCATTGGGCACGATCCGTGGATCTGCGGTGTAAACGCCGTCCACGTCGGTATAAATCTGGCAGCGATCCGCATGAAGGGCAGCCGCCAGCGCCACAGCGCTGGTGTCGGACCCGCCACGGCCCAGGGTCGTCAAATCATCATAGCGGTTTAAGCCCTGGAAACCGGCTACAATGACAATGGTGTGCCGGTCCAGTTCCCGGTTGAGGCGTTCCGCCTCAATGCGGCGAATCCGGGCGTTGCCGTAATCCGAAGTCGTGACAAATCCCGCCTGCCAACCGGTCATGCTTACCACCGGGAAGCCAAGCCTTTCAATCGCCATGGCCAGCAGCGAAATGGAGATCATTTCGCCGGTGTTCAACAGCACATCCATTTCCCGCTTGCTGGGGTGATCATTGATCTCCGCTGCCTTAGCGATAAGATCGTCGGTGGTGTCCCCCTGCGCAGAAACAACCACAATGACATCATTGCCTTTGGCGTAAGTTTCGGTGACAATGCGTGCCACATTAAAGATGCGCTCCGCATCCTTCACCGAAGTGCCGCCAAATTTTTGTACAATAAGACCCATCTTTCAAGTACCTCCTGCCTTTGTTTCAAATGGTTATTTACAGCACCACATGGGTGCCCTGGTTGTCAATCGAAAGGCGAATGATCCGCCAACCGGCCAGCCCCGTTTCGTCCAAAAAAGCCCGCATCCCGGGTTCAAACCGGTCATTTTCAGCGGAAACAATGCTCATCAGGGTTGGGCCGGCGCCGCTGACATAGGCGGCGTAAGAGCCCAGTTCGTGGCTTTTTTCAAAGACCTGCCGGCTATGGGGAATCAGCTTCATTCGGAAGGGCTGATGAAGCCGGTCATGAACCGCAATCCGCAGGTTTTCGTATTTTCCCTGAAGCAGCGAGGCGCTGAACAGCGCCGCTCTGGCTAAATTATACCGTGCGTCCTCATGGGAAACGGTTTTCGGCAAACATGCACGGGCCTTTTCGGTGCTCAGTTCGAAATCCGGCACCACGGCATAAAAATCCAGATGACGGTAAATCTCCTGTTTCGTCCAGTAAACATGCTTGCCCTCTGAAAAAGCGGCGGTGACGATTCCCCCCAGCAGCGCCGGGGTGGTGTTGTCCGGATGCCCTTCGATTTGGGCGGCAATGTCCACCAGCTCGTCGGTGTTAAACGGGCCGCCCAACAACACATTGGCGCCGTACAGCCCGCCGATGATGCAGGCGGAAGAACTGCCCAGCCCCCGTGTCATAGGGATGTTATTGGTCTGTCGAATTCGCAGCCCGTTCAAAGGTTTTCCGCAGAGATCGAAAAGATACTTCACCGAAGTATACACCAAATTGGTTTCGTCGGTGGGAACCTCTGTATTGTCCGCAGAGGAAATCTCCAGTCGATCCCAGGGTTCTAATTCAATGAAATTATAAAGATTGACCGCCAGCCCCAAAGAGTCAAAGCCTGCGCCCAAATTGGCGCTGGTGGCCGGGATTTGAATTTTAATCATACTGCCAATCGGTCACCTTTCAATAATCCAGTACTCGGATTGAATTTTGCAGCCGCACACCATGCGAAGACAAAGCGGCAATTTTGCTGTAAAAATCCTTTTCCACCATAACCGGAGTGAGAAAAGCGATTTCATCCTCTGCTTCTCTGAGGTGTTCAATGAAGGTAACTTCTTCAAATTGACGGTAGATTTGATTGCGCAAATCTTTTCCCCGGAGGCGGACATAGAACGCCACGCTGGTGGACTTATAATCTACCACATGGTTTTCTCCGTCGTCCACCCAGCTAAGACTGGAAACACAGTCCTTGCTCTTGGCCATATCAATCATATCCGCCACCACGGCAGAAGCTGTAGCCAGCTTGCCGGCGCCCTGGCCGTAAAACAGCACGTCGCCAATGGCATTGCCCCGCACCAAAATGCCGTTAAACACCCCGCTGATGCCTGCTAAGGGGCTTTCTTTGGGAAGCAGCGCCGGGCTGACCATGCAGAGTAGGCCATCGCCCTCCGGCTTTGCCCGGCCGATCAACTTGATGGAGTATCCCGCCGCATCCGCATAGGCCACATCTTCCAGCGAGATGGAACTGATCCCTTCGGTGTGGACTTCTTCCGGGTGCACATTTTTGCCGTAAGCCAGATCTGCTAAAATGCAAATCTTCCGGCAGGCGTCATGCCCGTCCACATCGGCGCTGGGGTTGCGTTCGGCATATCCCAGCGCCTGCGCCAGCTTTAAGGCGTCCGAAAAATTCATTTTGTCCCGAATCATTTTGGTGAGGATAAAATTGGTGGTGCCGTTTAAAATGCCGGCAATTTCCTGGATTCGATTCGCCGCCAGGCAGGTATGAAGGGGGCGGATAATGGGAATGCCGCCGCCAACGCTGGCTTCAAAGAAGTAGTTGACATGGTTTTGGGCCGCAATTTGGAGCAATTCCGCCCCCTTTGCCGCCACCAGTTCCTTATTGGAGGTGCAGACGCTTTTTCCACGTTCCAGCAGGCTTTTGGTAAATTCATAAGCCGGATGGATGCCGCCCATAACCTCCGCTACCACGCTGATGTCGGCATCTTCCAAAATGTCGTTGAAATCCTTGGTAAACAAATCAGCATAAGGCACATCAAAATCCCGCAGATCTAAAATCTTCTTGATGCAGACCTGTTCTCCCAGGTTTTTTTCCACCTGGTATTTGTTGGTGTGAATGACTTCTACCACACCGCTTCCCACTGTGCCGTGGCCCATCACTGCCATGTAAATCATTGGTTTTCCCCTTCCCTTTGTTCTAAGCAAACCATATTAAATCTTGCGGAATTCGATCACGCCGGTTTCTTCCGCCAATTGGTCAAACAAAGCGGTCAAATCCGTTGTCTTTCGGTCGATCCGAATGGTCACGGTAACAGCCGCCACCTGATCCAACGGCAGGTTCTGGGTCACCGTTAACACATTGGCTCCGTGATCCCCCAGGATCTTCAACACACCGGAAAGCACGCCGGGCTGGTCACTGAGGCGGAAATACAATGCCATGGTCTGCTCTATCTGCATTTCGTCATAAAGACTGATGCAGTCCTTGTACTTATAAAAAGCGCTTCGGCTCAGTTCTACCTTTCGGCAGGCTTCGGTTGAATTCTTTGCCTGCCGGGTGGCGATTAACTGCTTGGCTTCCAATACCTTGCGGAAAACTTCCGGAAGGACATCCACCTGCACCAAAACCTTCTGAGGCTGATTCATTCCGTCCACCCCACAAAAACAAGTGTTTTTAGCACAGGAACAAATATACCATGTTTTGATTTAAAATGCAAGTGCCAGAACGAAAAAAATTTTTTAACTCTTTTGAGATTTTTGGGAAATTTGTCCAAGTAATTTCCCGTTTTTTTCTTTCCTACGCAGGAATTGATAAAGGGAGGAAGCCCTGGTCACTTCCACCACCTGTTTTCGCAGCAGCAACAGGGCAATCACATTGGGCAGCAGCATGAACCCGTTGCAGCAGTCCCCCAACAGCCAAACACTTTGGGAAGGAAACAGTGCGCCCAAAAAGCAGAACAAGATAAAAAAGCAGCGGTACACCGTAATGCCGGTTTTGCTTTTGCCTAAATACCGTATTCCCTGCTCTCCGTAAAAGCACCAGCTTAACAATGCGGCAAAGGCGAAGAGAAAGATGGATATCCCCAACACCGGTTCGGCCCAATTTCCCAATACGGAAGTAAAAGCGAGATTCACCAGCTCCATGGGGGTTTGGGTGGGAGAGATTCCCACAGTCAATAAAATCGCCAGGGCGGTAACGGTGCAGATTACAATGGTGTCTAAAAATACCTCCAGCACCCCCCACAAGCCCTGGCGCACCGGATCGCTCTCCTTCCCGGAAGCATAAACCATGGGGGAGGACCCCACACCGGCTTCGTTGCTGAAAATGCCACGGGCCATGCCCATTCGAAGGGATATGGCCAATCCGGTTCCCATCAGTCCTCCGGAAACACTTTCCAATGAAAACGCCTGCTGAAAAATAGCGGCAAATGCCGCTGGAATCTGAGTGGCAGAGCAACCGATCACCAACAGCCCTGCCCCCAAAAACAAGATACTGAATACTGGCACTAAAACGGCAGTGACCCGGCTGATGCGGTGAATTCCGCCGAAAATGCACAGCCCTGCCAGCAACGCAATCACCCCGCCGGCCAACAGGCAGACCAGCATATTGTCCTCGCCCAATACGGAACAGACGGCATTGACCTGGGTAAAACAGCCGCCGGTTAATGCGGCGCCCACCGCCGCCAGAGAAAACCAGACGGCCAGCGGCTTGCAGTGAAGGCCCTGTTCCATGTAATACATGGGGCCGCCGCCCTGCTGCCGGGGCGACTTCTTTTTATAAAAAACGGCCAGGAGGATCTCGGCATATTTAATTCCCATCCCCAGCAGAGCGGAAACCCACATCCAGAATACAGCGCCCGCCCCTCCGGTAAGAAGGGCGGCGGATACGCCGATGATGTTGCCGGTGCCAACCGTCCCGGCCAGGGCGGCGCTGGCCGCACGGCGGGAAGAAATGCCCTCTTCCCTGGATTCGCCGGGTTTGCGGTAAAAGAGGGTCTGCTTGAGAATGCGAACAAAATGCAGCTGAAACCACCCGGTTTTTGCTCCAAAATAAAGCCCCAAACCAATGAGTACAGCCAGCAGGGCCGGGCCCCAGAGAAGAGAGTGAATGCGCTCCAAAATCTGTTCCACCTACATCACCTCTTGGCAATGTATGTGCGCAGGACAGGTTTCAGACCTCTTGAAGCCGGGACTCTTCCCGGGACAGAAGCACAGAACAGGAGGATAAATCTGAACCGAGAATAATAGAATCCATCAGTACAATTCCCAGATCGTTCAGCGCCGCCTGAAAGATTTGGGCCAATTCTTCGTCCTGGGGCAATACGGCAGCCCGGGCTTGCGCCTGATGGCGCACCAGCAATGCGTAAGCCGCATTTTTCATCAGCGCCCGGCGCATCAGGGAAGGATAATCCGTTTCCTGTTTTTTAAACGGGCTTCCCTTTCCCTCCCAGATGACCTGACTGCCCAGCAGGCAGCAGGACTGATCCAAAAAGGCCAGAAGAATGATTTGGTTGGTCTGCTGGTAGAGATCTTTTTGAAAATGAGTGATCCATCGCTCGGAGGTATTGAGACGCAGCGCTTTTTTGCCACGCTTCGGGTCCTCCAATACTTCCCAAAACTGCCTGAGATAATCGAAGAAAAACGCAGTCTTTTCAGATACGCCGGAAATTTTATCCAGTGAATCCTTCGCCGCTTCAAACACACCGGGCAGCGTGTGAAATTCATCCATCATCTGATGGGCAATGCCGTTGGTATTCCGCCGGGGAATAGCGTAGAACAGCAGCAGTTCCAAAACCTCATGACTTTCCAGTACGTCAATGCCGTATTCCAGGACTTTCTTTCGCAGTCGATCCCGATGCCCGCTGTGGGGAGCAGCCGATTTTTGAGCCATAACAGCACTCGCTTTCCTAAACAAAATTCGAAACGGTGAAAATTTGATTGTATCGCAAAGAAAAAAACGGTATAATAGTAACCGACGCAGCGGAAGGGAGAGAAAAAACGTCCATGAAAGAACTGCTGATCCAACCAAACGATGCAGGCCAGCGCCTGGATAAATTTTTACAAAAGGCAGTTCCCCGCCTGCCCAGCGGTTTGATGTACAAATACCTGCGCTTAAAGCGGATCAAGGTCAACGGCAAGCGGGGCGACATCCGGCAAAAACTCCAGACCGGGGACTGCATTCAGCTATACATCAACGATGAGTTTTTCCAGCAGCAAGCGGAATACGACTTTTTGACAGCGCCCTCCGGCATAGAAGCTGTCTATGAGGATGACCAGATCCTGCTGGTCAATAAACCCCAGGGATTGGTGGTACACGAAGACAGCCAAAGCAGTTCGGATACGCTGATCAAGCGGGTTTTGCATACCTTATACCTGCGGGGCGAATATGATCCAAAGCGGGAACAGAGCTTCACCCCCGCCCTTTGCAACCGCATTGATCGCAACACCTGCGGTCTGGTGATCGTTGCGAAAACGGCCCCTGCCCTGCGGATCCTCAACGAAAAGATCCGCAATCGGGAGATAAAAAAAGAATACCTTTGTATCCTGCTGGGCGTGCCCGCCAAAAAGCAGGGAACGTTAAAAAACTACCTGCTTAAGGACAGCAGCGCCAATCGGGTAAAGGTTTTTGACGCACCCCGTCCGGGAGCCAAAACCGCCGTGACCCACTATCGTGTGCTGACCCACAACGGTTCTCTTTCTTTGGTGCGGGTACAGCTGGAAACCGGTCGAACCCATCAGATCCGGGCGCAGATGGCCCACATCGGCCATCCCCTGTTGGGCGACGGGAAATACGGCTTTGGTGAGGAAAACCGGCGGTATGAAATGGTGCATCAGGCTTTGTGCGCCGATCGGGTCACTTTCTGTTTTTCCACGCCGGCCGGAGAATTGGATTATTTAAAGGGGAAAACGGTCAAACTGCCTTCGGTTTGGTTTTGCAGCCGCTTTTTCCCGGACTGGCAGCCTTGAATTTTAAAGGTTCCTGTGCTATGATAAAGCGCAGAGTAACAGAATATCAGGAAGGATACAGGTGAAAACCATGAAGAATTTAGTCGTACTCTGCGACGGCATGGCGGACTATAAATATGCCCCTCTGGGCAATCAGACCCCCATGACCATTGCAAACAAGCCAACCATGAACCAACTGGCCCAAAACGGCATGGTGGGTTTGGTGAAAACCGTAGGAGATGGGTTCAAGCCGGGCAGCGATGTGGCCAACCTTTCGGTGATGGGATACGATCCCAACCTCTACTATACCGGGCGCTCCCCGCTGGAAGCCGCCAGCATCGGCATCGCCATGAATGACACGGATATTGCCCTGCGCTGCAATCTGGTGACCCTCAGCGACGAGGAAGATTACGCCCAGCGCAGTATGGTGGATTATTGCGCCGGGGATATCACCACCGCCGAAGCGGATGAGCTAATCCAAACGCTGAAAGAAACATTTGTAGACAGTGAAGAATTTACCCTTTACACCGGCGTCAGTTACCGCCACTGCCTGATTTGGCACAACGGTTCCCAGGAGATCGGGGAATTGACCCCTCCCCACGACATTTCCGGCCAAAAAATCACGGATCATCTTCCCACCACCCCGGCGGGCAAAAAGCTGCTGGCCATGATGGAGAAAAGCTATGAGGTGTTAAAAAATCACCCGGTAAACCAAAAGCGGGTGGAACGTGGGCTGCGCCCCGCCAACTCCATGTGGCTCTGGGGCGACGGAAAAGCGGTTTCCCTGCCTGCTTTTGAAGAAAAGTACGGAATGAAAGGCGCCGTAATTTCTGCTGTGGATTTGATCAAGGGCATCGGCAAACTGGCCAGAATGGATGTCATTGAAGTCGAGGGCGCCACCGGATATCTGGATACCAATTTCGACGGCAAAGCGCAGGCCGCTATGGATGCATTAAACACCCATGATTTCGTCTATGTCCATGTGGAAGCGCCCGACGAATGCGGCCACCGCTGTGAACCGGAAAACAAGGTGAAGGCACTGGAACTGATTGATGAAAAGATCCTGACGCCCTGCCTGAGCTATCTGGACCGGCATTTTGAAGATTACCGGATCCTGGTAATGCCGGACCATGCGACGCCCCTGGCTCTGCGCACCCACGTTTCCGACCCGATTCCCTTTTTGATGTACCGCAAGAGCAAAGCCCAGTACCACCCCGACATGGAAATCTACGACGAAGACCATGCGGCGGCTACCGGCGTTTACATTGATTTTGGGCCGGATATTTTAAAAACATTTTTATCTTACTGATTACCAACGCCTCTTCGGGACAGGATCTCGAAGAGGTGTTTATTCTTCCTCTTCTATTTTCCAGGAAATATCCCCGGCCAAACGCAGGGAGTAAGCCATGTTCTGATCCCCCACAATCACATGATCCAGCAAAGTGACCCCGGCGTGACGGAATACATATTTCACCTGATCGGTGTAATCCAAATCCGGTTCCGAAGGAATGGGTTCGCAATGGGGATGATTGTGAGCCAAAATAGCATAGGCGTTATTGGGGTCACGCAGGGCTGATTCCGCAATCAAGCGATTGCTGGGGGTGGCGGACAATGGCTCCCCCCGGCAGATAACCACCACCCGAAGCAGAACATAATTCCGGTTGAGATAGGCGACCCGAACGGTTTCCAACGGTTCGTTGATGTAAAGCTTTTTGAAAAAATCCATCCATGCCCTGGGGTTTTTTAGCTGGATGGTTTTTTGGCTTCGCCGGGGATCGTTTACGGCACGCTGAACCTGAGAAATCAGATAGAGAAACTGTGCTTCTTGGGGTAAAATTCCCTCCACCGAGGTCAAAGCACCGATGGAAGCCTCCATCACCCTGGAAAGAGATCCGAATTCCTCCATCAGCTTTTTTGCGATGTGGGAGGTATCCCGTTTGGAAGCATATCGCAGAAGAAATTCCAGATTCTCTTCCTCGGTCAGGGAGGCGGCGCCATAGGCTTTGATCTTTTCTTGAAGCTCATCACGCCGCTGAGAAACAAGAAAAGAGTCTGATTGCTCCAATTGACAGCACCTCCCGGTCATGCGATATTTTTAGTATACTATATTCCCCCTTTTATTTCAATTCATTTATGCAAAGCCACTGCTTTTTCACCAATTTTCTCAGAAAAAGGCCAAAAAGCACAGGGCTTTAAAATGCAGCCGGGATTTCACCATACGCAGCAAAAACGGAAATCCTTCCGGGGCGAAGTCCTTTGATTGCGATCACCTTCTCTTGACGAACGGCGTTTAAAAAGTTACAATAAAAGCAAACTACAAGGAGGTTATGGATCTATGGAATCTTCCGCCCTCAACTCAACCGTCAGCGATACCACATCTCATCTGGATACATCTCAGGATGTCGTAGAAGCAGTGCAGCAGCTCGGCGAAGACACCCAGGATTTTTTCACCAATACCTGGAATTTTATTCAGGATTCTTTGCCCACCATCATCCAGGTGGTGCTGGTGGCCCTGATCGGCTTATTGCTGGCGAAAATCATTTTGCGGCTCTGCCGAAAAGGGCTGCAGCGCTCCAAAATGGATAAAAGCGCCCATCACTTCTTTTATTCTGTGGTGCGGGGCGTTGTGTACATCGTTTTGGTTTTGGTCATTCTCCAAACCATGGGGGTGGAAATGAGCTCCATCGTGGCGCTGTTCAGCGTCTGCGGCGTGGCCCTTTCCCTGGCAGTGCAGGACAGCTTAAGCAATGTTTGCGGCGGCGTACTGCTTTTGATTTCCAAGCCGTTGGAACTGGGCGACTATGTGCTGATTAACGGTGTGGAAGGCGAAGTCGTCAAAATCAGCTTGTTAAACATCAAGCTTCATACCGTGGACAACAAGGCCATTTATATTCCCAACGGCGTCGTCACCCAAAACACTATCATCAACTACTCCAAAGAAACCACCCGGCAGCTGGATCTGGATATTCCCATTGGGTACGACGATGATTTCCACAAAGCGGAAGAGATCATCCGGAAAACTGTTTTGGCCAATCCCAAAACCATTCCGGAACCGGCGCCCCTGATTCGGATTATGAATTACGGCGACAGTGCGATTCTGATTAAATTGCGGGTCTGGGTATCCAAAGATGATCTTTGGGAACTGCGGTATGATGTGTTGGAACAGATCAAAGACGCATTTGACCGGGAGGGAATCTCCATCCCCTATCAACAGGTGGATGTTCGGATGGTCACCCCTTCCTCTCCAAAAGTGCCACCCGCCAAACCGGAAGAATAAAACAAAACACCGATTTCAACAGGCAGGCTTGTACAAAAACCTGCCTGTTGTTGCATAGAAAATGAAAATTCTGCATAGAAATAAGGCAGTCAGATTGACATTTCAGGCCAAACTCGGTAAAATGTGAGTAAAATCACTGCGAGGGGTGTACGGCAAAATGAAACCCCACAGGAGGAAAGATAATCGCAGCCGATTAGCGCCAGACCGCATGCCTGTACTGCGGTGACGAGGAAAAGGGTAATCGAAAATTCGGCGGATGCCCTTTCGGTGCTGCCAAGCAGCGTCGTCAGCCGAAAGACAAAGCCTTCCTGCAAAGGGAGAAACAGAACCTTTCGGCAAAAGCAAATGCAGAAAGACAGGTAGATATTATGTGTGGCATTGTTGGTTATGTAGGCGAGCGTCAATCGGCTTCGGTGCTGATTGACGGCTTGAGCAAATTGGAATACCGGGGATATGATTCCGCCGGTATTGCCGTATTGAACCAGGGCAAAATTGTTACCATTAAGTCCAAAGGGCGGCTGAAAAAACTGGAGGAAAAGATGGAACAGGAGGGTGTGCCGGCCGGTACCTGCGGCATCGGGCATACCCGCTGGGCCACCCACGGGGAACCCAGCGACATCAATTCCCATCCCCACGGCAATGCAAGGCTTGCCATTGTGCACAACGGCATCATTGAAAATTACATGGAGCTGAAGGAAAAATTAGTGCGCAAAGGCTATGACTTTCAAAGCCAAACCGACACCGAAGTGGTGGCAAAACTGTTGGATTATTATTACAAGGGCGACCCTATGGAAGCCATCCGGCGATTGATTTCTGCCATTAAGGGCAGCTATGCTTTGGGGATTCTCTTTCAGGATTTTCCGGAAGAAATTTTTGCTCTGCGCAAGGACAGCCCACTGATTATCGGCATCGGGGACGGTGAAAATTTCATCGCCAGCGACATTCCGGCTGTGCTGAAATATACCCGCAATTACGAACTGATCGAAGAAAATGAAATCGTCCGGCTTACCAAAGAGCATGTGTTGGTATACAATTTGGACGGCGAATTGGTGGAAAAGAAGGTTCTTACTGCTAATTGGGATGTGGAAGCGGCGGAAAAAGCGGGATATCCCCACTTTATGCTCAAAGAAATCTTTGAACAGCCCAAAGCTTTAAAAGACACCGTAAGCCCCAGATTGAAAGAAAACCTGCCCAATTTTGAAAATGAAAACATTCCCGATTCCCTGTTTGCCGATACCCGGAAAATACACATTGTGGCCTGCGGCACGGCAATGCATGCCGGTATGATCGGAAAAAACATTATCGAGCGTTTGGCTCGGATTCCGGTGGATGTTCAGATCGCTTCGGAATTTCGTTATTGCGATCCCATTCTCAACCCCGATGAATTGATGATCATTATCAGCCAATCCGGGGAAACCGCCGACACTCTGGCGGCGCTGCGGCTGGCTAAACAGCGGGGCATCCCCACCCTGGCGGTGGTAAACGTGGTGGGTTCTTCCATTTCCCGGGAAGCGGACTATGTGATCTACACCTGGGCCGGGCCGGAAATTGCAGTAGCCAGCACCAAGGCATACACCGTACAGCTTGCTGTGATGTATCTGCTGGCCATTCAATTTGCCTTATGCAAAAACACCCTGACGCCCCAGCAAGGGGCAAAAATGGGCCAGACCCTTCAGGAAATCCCCCAGCAGATGCAGCAGATTCTGGCAAAAACCGACGACTGCAAATACTATGCATCCCGGTTCCAGAATGCCAGCGATTTATTCTTCATTGGACGTGGCCTGGACTATGCCATTTCTTTGGAAGGCTCCTTAAAGCTGAAAGAAATTTCCTATATGCATTCCGAAGCCTACGCCGCCGGAGAACTGAAACACGGCACCATTTCTTTGATCGACACCGATGTGCCGGTCATTGCTGTGGCCACCCAATCCAATCTTTACGAAAAAACGGTAAGCAACATCAAAGAAGTGGTCACCCGTGGCGCCAAGGTGCTGCTGGTGGTCAAGGAAGGGTTGCCGGTGGATATGAGCACGGCCCGATATGTGCTCTCCATTCCCAACGCAGAGGATATCTATATGCCGCTTTTGTCGGTGATACCATTGCAGCTCTTTGCCTATTACACCGCAGTGCTTCGGGGCTGCGATGTGGATAAACCGAGAAATCTCGCCAAAAGTGTAACCGTGGAATAATAAGCGAAACCCCGCCGAGGCAGCAACATGACTGCTCTCAGCGGGGTTTATTGCGTCTTTAATCAAACGGGATCGGGTCTTCCCAAAGAACTTCCCTGTCCTCCAAAATCCGAGAAGGATTCTCTTCCAATAGCAGCCAGGAACAGCCGTCTCCGTAATCCCAATCCAGTACCTTCTGCAAATGACTGAGATCCGGCGTGCGAATCTCACTGCTGTGGGCATCGGAAGCGGCCACAGCGGCAAGGCGGTGGCGCAGGATGGCGTCCACCGTGCGCTGTACCCGGCGGCCGAATCCCCCCAACACGCTGCTTTTATTGATTTGGATCACAACGCCCATGCGATACCATTGATATACTGCATTCAGATTGTGGTTGACACAGCGATACCGCTCAGGATGGGCCAGCACAGGCGTATAACCGCCCTGCAGAAGCCGGTCCAGCTGGATGGTGATTTCCGACTCTTCCGCTTCAAAATCGAACTCCACCAGAGGATAACGGGTATGATTCAGGCAGATCAATTCGCCGGAGCGAAGCTTTTCCGCTACATTGCCGGTAACAAAGATCTCCATCCCTTCCAACAGGCGAATGGACGGCTCTTTCTGTTCCAATTCCTCTTGCAGCCGTAAAAAACGCCTGCGGTAATCTGCGCTGTAGGTGTTTTCATACATATGGGTCATGTTGCAGTGCGGGGTTGCCACCAAAACCCTGGTGCCGCAATCCGCAGCAAGCTGAGCCATTTCCACCGATTCTCGCAGATCCGGGGAACCGTCGTCCATGCCCGGAAGGATGTGAATATGCAGGTCGATCATTGAAAACCTTCCTTCTTATCCTACAATCACCCTCAGCGTCGCTGAAGCTCTGGCGGTACTGTCGGAAGAATAGATCCGGTAGGTCACCCGGTAGGTGCCGGGCTGATTGGTATTGACGGCGCCATCGATCTGGATTTGATCCACGCTCACGCTTCCGGAGCCATTGTCCGCAGACTGAATATAGTTCAGCGGCTGAAATTCGCTGCCCACAGGAATCTGGATTTCTTCCGCCATCAACACAATGGAAGGATTGCGCACTTCGCCGGTAATGGTGGCAGTGACCGTTTGCTCCGCCGAATCCTGAAACTGGTTGATGATCTGAAAAGTCAGGCTGTATTCCTGCCCGCCCTGGGATTCCCGGACACAGGTCACTTGACTTGTGATCTCCATACCGTAACCATCCACAGCACGGAGAAGATCTTCTTCCTGAAGATAATCAATCAGCCGGGGAAGCTGAGCACTGTCAAACTGCAAAGGCTGGGTCACTTCCAAAGAAGGCCCGGTATAATTTTGCAGCAGCAAGCTTCGTTCTCTTGTTACCACTTCCCCGTTTGCACCGTAGACACTGTAACGGACCGTTTTGCGGGTAAGGGTTCCGCTGGATGTGATCACAGCATTGACCTGGTGGGTAAGATCGGTGCCGTCACCGTCTGTGGCATGAACCCCTTCCATTAAATCCAACATGCCGCTTCCCGTAAATACCAATTCTTCCGAATCAAATTCCAAAGTGGCGGAAGGCAATTGGCTGGCAGTATTTTGAGGATTTTCCACCTGAGGCATTTGAAATGCCAGCCAAAGAATCACCGCCAAAGCAACAGCGGCAATAAGGCCAATCAGATTCAAAATCAGTTTTCGGCGCTTGGAAGTCATGTCACATCCACTTTCTGTTTTTCACCGTCGGATTTCTCCTCCCGGCCGCCGTAGCCATACCGATGATACCCGTAGTGCCCATACCGGCCGTATCTGCCATAACGGCCATATTTTCCATAGCCGTATCCATAACTGCCAAATACATTGGATACGCCGTTAAACACATAACCGATCACCGGGGCTTCCTCCAACGAAAGATTGCCCACAGCGTCAATGATCTGGTTGCGAGGCGCATGATCCTGCATCACTACATACAGAATTCCATCGGTATAATCTTCCATCAAAAGCACGTCTTCAAAGGCGCCGCAGGGCGGTGCATCCAAAATGATATAATCCATCAGGGGCTTGATCTGATCTAAAAGCTTTCCCAGATTTTTGGATTGCAGCAGAGTTGTTTTATGCAACGGCTTTTTACCGCCCAAGAAATAGATCCCGCTTTCCGGTTCGTAAGTAACGGCCTTTTCCATTTCGCAATGGCCGGACAAAATCTCTTCCATACTCAGCCGACTTCCCTTCCAGCCCATCCGCTGGGCCAGGTCCTGACGGCGAAGGTCGGCATCCACTAAAAGGACCTGCTTGCCGTTTTTGGCCAGAGCATAAGCCAGATTCACCGAGATCATACTCTTTCCTTCTCCCGGAACGGTACTGGTGACCATCAACGTCTTGCCGCCCTTTTCATCCAAATCCCGGCAGACCCGAAGCTGCAGGGTGTTGATGGACTCCTCAAACCAAGGCCCTATGCTGGTGTCCCGGATGGAGATAAATTCATTTTGCTTTTTCTTTCTTGCCTTGCGGCGCACCTTGGGAATGGAGGCCAGACAGGTAAGGTTCATCACCTTGCGGAGCTGTTCCGGTTTATGAACCGTCTTTCGCAGCAGGGCGTACACCACAACAAATACAACGCCGATGGCAAGCCCAATCCCGGCGCCCATTAGCGTCTGCCGCCGGTAGCTGGGCTGATTGTAAGGTTCGTCCGGAAGATTGGGGGCGTCAATGATATTAAACCGTGTTTCCCCAATGACGAAACGGGAGACATCCGGGTATACCCGAATGGCGGATTCCAAAATTGCCTTGGCGCTTTCCGGATCGGAGCTGATGGCGTACATGGTAATCATGTTGGAATCCGGGATCACCGTGGCGGAAACCGATCCGTTGATGTATTCTACTCCCATATCCTCTTCCATCGCATCGGTAAGCAGGTCACTGCTGAGGATATAAGGGAAGGTCAGAGCCAGCTGATCTGCTCTGGCGCTGTCATAATAAAAATTATAATCACTATCGGATGAACCGCTGGATTGCGAAGTGTTGGTGGTAACGGTAAAGGTGGCCTGGGAACGGTACATGGGATAGTAGGTGCCGGAAGCACGAAAATATTCTATCGTGCCGCCCAGCAGCGCCAATACCACCAACAGCCACCAAAACTTTCCGATCCCTCGAATAAAATCCCGCAGCAAAACCGTTAAATCAATGGTATCTTCCTCTTTTTGAACGTCCCGTTCTCGCTGTTCGTCCATCCGTTCTCCCTCCTTCGTGGATTATTCCTGAGTCGTTTTGCGCAGATGCTCGTAGTTCCCATAGGAGCCGTAATACCCGTATCCGCTGCTCTGCCAGGGATAATCTTGATGAAATGCATTGAGCACATAACCGGTAAAGTCGGCTTTGCTTTGACGGATGGCATCCGCCACGTCGTTGATTACTCCCACTTCCGCCCAATCCTGTCGCACGGTAATCACGGCAGCATCAGCATACTGGGCTAAAATTTCCGCATCAGCCGCTACATTCATCGGCGTAGAGTCAATGATAACGAAATCGGCCATGGAACGGCACTGTTCCACTAATTCAGCAAAACCTTCATTGGACAGGACGGCGCCGGAATTTCCAACTTCATGGTATTGAAAGAGAACAAACAAACCTTCCTGCACCGCTGTCAGCGCATCCTGCAGCGCCAATCCCTTCAAGACGCAGTCGCTCACAGAAGGCCCGG
>CASDQY010000133.1 GCA_949282975.1 uncultured Oscillospiraceae bacterium
CAGCAAAGGGGATGCCGGCGCTGTGCGGGGGGCCATACGGCTTTATGGGTTGCAGCTTGGGATGAACTTTTTCTGGCCCCTGTTTTTCTTCACCCTGGAATGGCGGCTTTGGGCATTTGTGTGGCTGATGGTGATGTGGGCGCTGATTCTGGTGGTTCTGCTGTGGTTTTACCGGCTGCGCCGGACAGCGGGATGGCTGATGCTGCCCTATCTGGTCTGGACGGCTTTCGCCGGATATCTGAATTTGGGGGTAGTGCTCTGCAATCTGTCCTAAACGCTTTACACCCGGCAGCGCAGATGGTATGATAGAGAAAAATCCCAACCGAGGAGGAATATGCCGTGCTGGAATACAAATACGACACCCAGCTTCTGATCGAAGGCGAAGGGCTGGACGAGGATGAAATCAATGATTACTTTGAAGAACATTTCCAGGGGGACTGCCTGTTGGCCGTGGGGGATGAGGATTTGATCAAAATTCATTTCCACACCAACGAGCCGTGGAAGGTCCTGGAATACTGCGCCGGTTTAGGCAGCATCTTTGATATTGTCATCGAGGATATGGACCGACAGGCCAGAGGGCTTCACGGATAAGCCAGCGGGTTTACCGCCCGATACATTGAGACAGAAATAAGAAAGGGGAACACCTTTTTCGGCGTTCCCCCTCAGACTATCGAGAAACCCCTGCACCGCAAAAATGCAGAGAAAAAATACAGATATTGGAGCATTTCCCAATATTCCTATTTGAGCCATGGAGCCAAAACTGGCTCCATGGCTGCATTTTTTCTCCCGTCGTCAAAAACAGCTTGACGTATCTGCATACGCCTGACACTGTTTTTTCCTAGGTTGCAGGTGTCTCTCGCCCTCTGCCAGCGTGTCGAAAAATACTTTTTCAACACGCTGGGGGGAACGCCTTTTCCGGCGTTCCCCCTTTACGGTTTATTCCGTTCTGTGGCAGCTTCGCTGCTGTTCTTCGTGGCGTTCCAGATCGTTTAAGCGATTGTTGGCCACCTTCATCATCTCTTCCAGCCGGAAGGTTCGTTCCACCATGGTGTTATGTTTTTCCACCTTTTTTTCCAGCTCCTGAAGCCGGTAGTTGGTAAGCCGGTTTGCCGCCAGCACCCCGGACAGGCTGCCGATCAGGGTGCCCGCTAAACTCAACAGGGCAATCACAATCTCTCCGTTCATGCGCCCTCCTGCGAATCCGCCAGCAGCAGCTCTCCCCAATACAGCCGGGCCGAAGGGGCGGCATGGATCTGAGAAACTTCGGCGCTGCTCAGGGCTTTGTGGTAAATGCGGAAATTTCTCAGCAAACCGGCGTAATCGGCATCCTCAAACCGGGAATAGCCCAGATAGTTTTGGGTGAAGCAGTCCAGATGGGAAAGCAGGGCGCTCAGCGTGGAACCGGCGTCAGAGACAGTGGTTTTCAAACTGCCATCCAGGTAGATGCAAAGCTGGCTGGGGGAAACGGTAAACACAAAGGTATGCCATACCCCGGGGGTGATGCACTGATAGTTGCCGTAGCCCATCTGCTGCACCAGACTTTCCTCCCAATAGCCGGTGGCGGTAACGCCCTGGGTGGCGTACAGGTCCCCTTCGCCCTGCCCTTCTTCTGCCGGCGCATAAAATTGGAAAATCCGGGTCCAGTCCCCCAGCGCATCCGGTTTGATGTCCAGTGCAAAGCTGATGCCCTGGGAAAAATTCCGCCCTGCAAACAAACCGTCGGGAAGGGCAAGATAGTTTTGCCGGATGGTGGGCGAGGGGGAACGGGTGATGCTCAGGGTAATATGCTGGTAGTACGAAGGATTGTCGTAGTAAAAATAAAGCCGGGTGTAGTCCCCGATGTCCGAAGGCGCCGTAAAGGTAATGCTGCCCTGGGCGCCGGTGCCGGTGGAGGTGATGGCTGTGCCCAGATCCAACACAGTGCCGTCCGCTTTGGCCAGGGCCAGGTGCCCGGCATTGCCGTAGTTGGTTACCGCCACCTGGTTGGTGGGGTTGCAGGAAGTCATCTCGAAGAGATAGGTCGCCCCCGCCTCAAACGGGCAGGGGGAGCGCAGGTTCACCGCCGCAAACTCCTGGGATACGCCGCTGGGCCGTGGCGGCATAATGTAGCCGTTGGAATAGAGTTCAAGGCCGGTGTTGGTGGATAAGGCT
>CASDQY010000134.1 GCA_949282975.1 uncultured Oscillospiraceae bacterium
AACCTCTTCACCGGCAGCACGGTAGTGCAGATTAAAAATGCTCCGGTTACCGGTACGGTGACGGTGAGAAAGACGGTAACCGGGCTGCAAAATCCGGGAACAGATGAGTTTGAATTCACTATTGCATTTATCGGTTTGACAGGTAGTAGTGTTCAAGTACAGGGCAGCGGAAGAATAGCGGATTATGATCTTTCTGAAAATATAGAAGTTTCAGTTGGTCAAAACAATACAATTACTTTCTATTTGAATAATGGTGAAAGTTTAACGTTCTCTGGATTGCCTCAAGGCGTGGAATACACCATCATCGAAACAACTACCGGTTACACGTATTCTTATGCCACTACTGTTACAGATACTGATACAGAAGCTGAACCACAAGGTACAACCTTTACCAATACTGTAGCTGAAGGCGATCAGATTCTTGTTACCTACACCAATGCTGCTGATGTAAACTTCTCCTTCACCAAAGTAGATGGTGATTCCGGCAATGCGAATACTCCGTTGAATGGCGCAGGCTTTACCCTGTATCGTTGGGTTGGAACTGGAGATGTGTCGGAAGATTTGATCAATACAGCCAGTCCGGATGCGAACTGGAGTGTAGTAAGCGTAACAAACACAGGCCCACGATTTGATTTTACCGGCCTCTATCCCGATGCTACCTACCGCTTAGTAGAAACCACCACCCCCGGCGGCTACATTGCCCCCGAAGGACAATGGCAGTTGACTTATAACGGTACCTATAATGGTTGGAGTATCTCTATGGTCACCGCAAGTGGAACTTCTGAAAAAACACCGGCCTTTAAGGTGGTGAATTCCACCCTCTACCTCCCCAACTACACCGTTCCCTCCATCCCGGTTACCGGCGGTGAAGGCGGCGATTGGATCATTTACGGTCTGGCCGGCACCCTTCTGGTGGGCGGCGCAGTCCTCACCCTCTTCGGTCTGCTGCGCAAGCGCAGACAGGGCTAATTGGATTTAAGGGTTCGTCCCTTCAATCGAATAAAGACATTTTTGACAAGAAAGGAAAAAGTGATCATGAAAACAAAGTTATTCAAACGACTTGGCGCCACGGTCCTGGCGCTGGGCATGGCCTTGTCCGTCATGGCCATTCCGACATCGGCGGCAGTTAACAATGATAGCACTGGCAACATTACGGTAAATAATGTCGATTCCGGCGCTACTGTTACCGCTTATAAAGTCATTGATGTAAACACCGATGGCACTCAACCGCAGGAGCCTGTTTATCAGTGGAATGATGCCGTCGTTAGTTGGGTAGAGGATAATTATCCAGCTTACATCGATATCGATAAGGACAATGCTGTTACAGAGACTTTTCAGGATTTGGAAAGCGATGATGTTGCAGAACCAGGCGCTTTAGCTGCGTTTTATGACGCACTGGCTGCTGCAATTAAATCAAATGACGATTCTATCGGTTCCATGGTTCCTTTTACGGCAACAGTTCCAGCAGATGCAACTTCTGTTACGATTGAAAATGCTACGATTGGTAACTATTTAATTCTGGTTACGAACGGCACTCGGCTTTACAGTCCTGCTTCTGCTACGGTTGGTGTAACATTTAACGCAGGAACTGGATGGACTGTGACAAATGGAACGGCAGATGTAGCTGTGAATGTAAAATCCACCGCACCCGGCACCGAAAAGGAAGTTGATACTTCCGCTGGAAGCAGCATCGGCAATACCCTGTCCTTTACCATTACTGCTGATGTACCCCAGTATCCGATAAATGCTCTTTATACCACATTTAATATTCTCGATACTATGAGTGCTGGTTTAACCTTTAATAATGACATCCAGGTGTATCACACTTCTGATGACGAAGCAAATCTTTTAACTCCTGGCACCCACTACACTTTGGCTGCTGATCCTGGTGAAGCTACTTTTGTAGTGGAAATGAATTACGAAAATGTAAAAGCATATGACACTATTATCGTAACTTATACCGCTACGATTAACGATGCGGCATTGGTAACTGATAAGGTAAACAATAAATCTGAAATTCAGTATGACCGTGATCCGTATACGGAAAGTGATTATATTCCCGGCAGCGATGAAGTTGATGTCTATAACTATGAAATTGACGTAACTAAAGTAGATAAGAATCATGCTACAACTGTTTTGCCCGGCGCTGAATTCACTCTGTCTGTCAAAGATGGGGATGCAATTTACTTTGTATTGAATGAGGAAACCGGCGTTTACGAAGTAGCAGAATCTTCTGATGTTGATGGCGCTACCACTACTTTGGTAACGGATGAAAATGGTTTGTTAAAATTAGATGGTTTGGGAACTGGAACCTACACTTTAACTGAAACCAAAGCTCCTGATAATTATGTTCTTCCTGAAGAACCCAGCAGAGATATTACCATCAGCGATGAGGATAATGATGGTCTCATTGGCACTGGTGACGATGATACCAGCAGAATTGTAGCAGTCACTGTTGAAAACACTAGTTCCAGCGATGCTGCTCCCTCCCTCCCCACCACCGGCGGCATGGGCACCATCCTGTTCACCACCGTGGGTCTGGTTCTGGTTGGCGGCGCAGCCATCCTGTTGGTTGTAATGTACAAGCGTAAAAAAGAAAACTAATCCCCAGGGAAAAGTTTTGATTCGAAAGTAACCCAATGTCATTGAGAGATGGCCGAGGCGGAAAACCCGCTCCGGTCATTTCTCCGTAGGTGCAGGCATGAGTAAAGCAAAGCAAAGCGGCGGCAAAGCGGCAGCCAGAAAAAAGAATAATATCCTTCCCCTGCTGCTCTGCCTGCTGCTGTTGCTGGCTGGGGTGGGCATCTTCTCCTATCCCATGGTAAGCAACTACTTCGCTGAGTTGAACCACACCGAAGTGATTGTCAACTATCAGCAGGAAGTAGACGCCATGGAACAGGAACAAATCGCCCAGGCTTGGGAACAGGCCCGGGAATACAACGAAAACCTGGCCGGGGATCCGGTTCACGACCCCTTTGTGCCGGGCAGCGGGTATGCCCTGCCGGACAATTATATGGATGTGCTGAACATTGATGGGGATGGGGTGATGGGTTACCTGGAAATCCCCAAGATTGATGTGTACCTTCCCATCTATCACGGCACTGACGAAGAAGCTCTTCAGGACGGGGTGGGACATATGGAATCCACTGCCCTTCCCATTGGCTCTGTGGGAGGACACAGCGTCCTCAGCGGCCATCGGGGCCTGCCCAATGCGGAGCTGTTTACCAATCTGAATTTATTGGAGGAAAGGGACTATTTCTACATCCATGTGCTGGATGAAACCCTGGCTTATCAAGTGGACCAAATCACGGTGGTGGAACCGGATGAATTGAGCCAGATCGCCGCTGTTCCCGGCGAGGATCTGGTTACCCTGCTTACCTGCACCCCCTATGGCGTGAATACCCAGCGGCTGTTGGTGCGGGGCGTTCGAACAGAATATGTTCCCCCGGAAGAGACAGGGGTAAGCACTGTTTCCAACCTGCTGCAAAGCACCACCAGCCAATCCTTTCTCACCGGTATCGCCCTGGGGTTGGGCATTCTATTGCTGATGGTGCTGGTGCTGTTTGTGGTGTTCCGGATTCGGAGGAGAAAGCAAAAATCAAAAGCCGCCGGCAATCCGCCGTTGGAGCCGCCTTCCGGCCCATCGGGTTAATGAAACATCTTCCCTGCTGATTGAGGTGATAAAATGAAAGAAATGAAACAAAAAGTAAGTATTACATTGGATCAATCCGTGATTGAAAGAATTAAAAAGATGGCAGAGGAAGATGATCGTTCTTTTTCTCAGTATGTCAATATCTTGCTGAAAAATCATCTCAACATGCTGCAACAAATGACGGTAAATCAAAAGTAAGACAAAAGATTAATCCACCCTCTTTTGGTGAGAGGGTGGATTTTTTGCGCTACCCTTTTGTGGATTCCGGGTTCCGCCCCATTTCTGCCAGCACTTCCGAAAGGAGTTTGGTCAGCATCGGGCGGTTTTCTTCCGCTGCCTGGTTCACCTCTTCCCCGCTGAGCGGCCGGCCGGAAACGCCTGCTGCCAGGTTGGATAGGAAGGACAGTCCCAGCACCTCCACCCCGCAGTGGACGGCGGCAATGGTTTCCGGCACTAAGGACATGGCCACGGCATCGGCCCCCAGGGTGCGGAAAGCACGAATTTCCGCCGGGGTTTCAAAGCTTGGCCCGGTACACCCCAAATAAACCCCTTCCCGCAGGGGAATATTCAGCCGTTTGGCGCAATCCCTTGCCAGCTGCTGCAATCGTGGGGAATAGGCCTGGGTCATATCCGGAAAGCGCTCCCCCAAACGATTGTCGTTTGGCCCGATCAGGGGATTGGTTCCCATAAAGTTGATGTGATCGGTAATCAGCATCACTTCCCCAGGATGAAAATTCAGGTTGATGGCGCCGGCGGCATTGGTCAGGATCACGTTTTGGATGCCGAAAGCTTTCATCACCCGAATGGGCAGCACAACCTGTTCCATGGTGTAGCCTTCGTAATAGTGCAGCCGTCCCTGAAGGCAAAGCACCGGTACGCCCTTTACCGTGCCTGCCAAAAAGCGGCCCGGGTGACCGGGTGCAGTGGAATGAGGGAATTCCTCCAGTTCGCCGAACGGAACGATTTCCGGGGCATCCAGCGTCTCTCCGAAGGGGGCAAAACCGCTTCCCAGCACAATGGCGGTGGTGGGGCGAAGGGTAAAGCGCCGGCGGAGAAAATCAGCGTAGTAGGCGGGGGATTTCATCCCTGGTTCACCTCCCGGATAATGCGGCGGGTGCGCCGGGAAACTTCGTATTTCACCCGTTCCAGGTCGATGGTGGGATATTCCCCGTTTTCATAAAGCACCTTGCCGTCCACCATGGTGAGCAGGGTGTCATACCCGCTGGCGGCGTAGATCAGGTTGTTTAACAGATTGGTGCTTGGGGTCATGTGAGGGCCGGATAAGCTGAGAACTACTAGATCCGCCCGATAACCGGGCAGGATTTTTCCGCAGTCGGTGCGGCCCTGGGCGGCGTATCCCTGCGCTGTTGCCATCTCCAGCACCTGTGCAGGGGTGATGGCCGTGGCGTCGTGGGTGATGCCTTTGGGCAGCAAGGCGGCCAGATACAGCTCTTTCCAAAGATTCAGATTATTGTTGGAGGCGGCGGAGTCGGTGCCAATGGCGACTTTGACCCCCTTTTGCAGCAGCATCGGCAGATTGCAGATTCCGCTGCCCAGTTTCAGGTTGCTGGCGGGACAGGTGGCAACGGTGACGCCTTTTTCCGCCATTAGCTCCATGTCACCTTCCTCCACCCAAACACAGTGGGCGGCTACTGTAGGCTGGTCCAGCACCCCTGCTTTGGCAAATACCTGGGCAGGAGTCAGGCCGTTGTGACGTTGCTTGCATTCTTGGTGCTCTTTTTGGGTTTCGGACAGATGAATCTGCACCTGCAAATTGTGGTCTTTGGCAACTTGGGCGAACTGTTCCATAATGGATACCTGATTGGTGTATTCGGCATGAAGGCTCATATCCACCAAAAACCGCCCGTTAAAGGCATGGTGATAGTCCCGGAAGATGGCTTCGCTTTCCTGAAATCCGGGAAGATCGCCGATGCTTCCCTCTGCAAAGCTGACGATGGAACGGCTGAAATTGCATTTTATGCCGCTTTCCCCCACTGCCCTGGCGACGTTTTCCGAGAAAAAGTACATATCCGAAAAGGAGGTGGTGCCGGTGCGCAGCATTTCCGCAATACTCAGCAAAACGGCATAGTAAGCGTCTTCCCCCTGGATCCGGTCTTCAAAGGGAAAGACCTTTTCGTTGAGCCAACGGTCTAACGGCAGATTTTCGGCATATCCACGCAGAAGGGTCATGGGGGAATGGGAATGGGTGTTTACCAAACCGGGCAGCAACAGCTTTCCTTTTCCGTCGTACAGCGGCCCGCAGTCCTGCTCCGGCGGGGTATCCCCGACATAGCAGATGGCATTGCCCTTTACGGCTACATATTGGTGCTCCTGAATGGTAAAGTCGGGGGTGAGTATGGAAATATCCGAAAATAACATAGGCATTCTCCTTGCAAAATTTGGTATGAGGTTTTGTTCTTATTATAGCAAAATTCGGAGAAAATAAAAAGAAAAATCCCCAAAGCGAGGTGAGAAAGAGCTTTGGGGAAGAAGCGTTTGGTGAGAAGAGAACGCCACTAAGGTTATTGTAACAGAGAAATTAGAAAAAGGCAACTGAGAACAGGAAATTTCATCTACCGACATTTTTGTTCTCAAAACGAGAATAAATGGTTGTTCATTGACAATCGGCCGATTGAATGTTACAATCAATATATCAAACGGGAATTGTCCCGGGAAGGAGCCGCCGATATGCTGGAAACCAACAAGCCGGAGGAACTGGAAAACGAGGAAAATTTTGGCTGCGTCACCCTGACGGATGAAAACGGCCAGGAAGCCGATTTTGAAATTTTGGATCTGATTCTGTATCAGGAAGATCAGTATGTAGTGCTGATGCCCCTGGATGAGGAGGACGATCAAGTGGTGATCCTCAAGCAGGAAGAAGGAGACGAAGAAAACGACTGCTTCGTGAATGTGGAAAGCGAAGAGCTTTTGATGACCATTTTTGATATCTTCAAGGAGCGGAACCAGGATCTGTTTGATTTTGAGGATTAAAGCAAACCGGAACGTGCAGCAGCAGGACTGAAGCACGTTCTTTTTTGCTTTGCCGCAGTTTTCTCAGGAAAGTTCTGGAAAAGCAGTTCCAAACGTGATATAATGACTGCCGGAAGCAGTCATTACGGTTCCCACTTTGCCGCCGAAAAGCAACGGCGGCATTTCGCCTGGGGGCGAAAATCAGTGGAAACCCAACGGATGCTTTATGGTACAATAAGAACGTTCCTGAAAAAGGCGGAGAGGGAAAGGGATAAAGCGATGAATGTACAGGAATTATTAAGTATGCTGGAAAATCCTTTGGTGGTCCAAAAGCTTCGGGAAGTGCTGCAGCGAACACCCTTGCAGGACCAGGCAACGATGGTGTTTCAGACGCCGGCCGCAGCAACGACTTCCCCTTCGGAAAACGAAAGCCAGCTTCGGCTTAGAATCGACAAACTTTCCCGGGCGCTGGAAGAAAGCCGGGAACAGATTTTGCGTTTGCAGGAAGAAAATGATACCCTTCGGGGTCAGCTTGAGCAAGCCAATCATTCCATCCAGGAATTCTTGCAGAGCAGTTTTTGATTTGCCGCTTTAGCGGGGTAAAGGTTGATTTTACCCCCTGGGTGTGCTATGATAGGAAAGTAAGCTTTGCCCGGGCAAAGCCAATGAAAAAACGACCTTGACGGATCGGACAAGGGGTTACAATCAGGAAGGAGTTTCTACTTATGGTACGAGCAATCGTAGGCGCCAACTGGGGCGACGAAGGCAAGGGCAAGAT
>CASDQY010000135.1 GCA_949282975.1 uncultured Oscillospiraceae bacterium
GCCGTATTTTTCGGAATAAGTAATTACTGCTTGCCTAAACCGCATGGTTTGTGTTATTGTATTCATGGCGAATAGAGTGTCCCTGCCTTTCGGTTGGTCTGAGCAACTTAACCTTAACACAGATGGCCTCTATTCGCTATCGTTTTTGCTTATCTGTCACACATCATTGTAACACCTACATGCTTCTTACAAAATTTTTCCAAAAACCGTTGACATTTCGGTTATAAAGTAGTACAATAAACATAAAGAAACTCCGTTAGTGAGAATTGGCTGGCAGGCCGCTTCTCCTAACTAAGTTCCGAAGCCCCGGAACTCAGACCTAACGAAGCTATTCTTCTGTGGTTAGAATACCACAGACAAGATAGATTGTCAAGAGCCTGGTTCCGGTTTTACAGCAATTTTCCGGTATGTAGGCTCTTGATTTTTTTAGCAGTAAAAATCAAGACCGTGCAAATCGAAAGATGGCACGCAGAATTTTGAAAATAGAATTGCTCGCAATTTTGTGTTGTTGGTGGTGCAGGCTGGTCTGTACTCAAAGGTTGCAGCAAAAGCTGTGTCGTTGAGCGGATCGCCCTCTGGTGCCAGCGCCGTAAAGCTCCGCTTGTTCCGGAGTTCGAAAAAATTTGCAAGCAAATGATTCGTATTTTAGAGTGGCAGATTCGTCAAGTATCTTATCTGATTACTTGTAGCGTGCTTGAATGGGGTTCAAGAGGTCGCGAGTTCGAGTCCCGCCACTCCGACCAAAGAAACGGGATTCCCGTTTTAAAAGAAAGACAGTCTGAAAAGGCTGTCTTTTTTATTTTCCCTGCGGTTGAACACCCTATTGAATTTTGCCATAAAAAGCCCCGCCTGTGCTAGCCTTGATGCCGGCGCACAGGTGGGGCGTTGTTTACATGATATGAAACATTAAGAGAGACTGTACAAATCCAGGTACCAGGTATTGCCGATCTTAATCACCGGGATTTCCATGGTTTCGGTGTAAGTTTCTCCCAGTACAGTATAGGTAAAGTCAGCGTCCACGGTTTGTGCTTCGCTGACAGTGAGGCTTACTTCCTCATAGGCCGCTTTCAGGGTTTCCAAATAAGAATCGCTGACCGGACTGCTTTGCCCCACCGTAAAGTTGTAGGTCACGCCCATGCTGTCCAGATATTCCAAATCATCGGTAATGCTGCTGGCGGTGGATTCCAAATCGGCGGCTAATTCTGCTTCGCTGGAATAGGAGCCTTCGTTAATGGCTTCCTGAATCAACTGGTCCGGCAGAAGATCCAGAATGGCCTGGCCATCCACGCCGTTGGAATCCATGATTGCGTTGATGTAATTGTTGGCTACGGAAGTGGGAGTATTACCCGGAGCAACACCGCCACCACCGCCAAATACACCGGTGAGCCACAGGATCACCAGGACCACCGCAGCAATCACCACCACGCCGCCGGCGCAAATGCCGACAATCAACCCGGTTTTCTTTTTCGCAGGGGCTGCTGCTCCGGCATAAGCGGGCTGGGCATAAGTCCCCTGGGGGTAAACCGGCGCAGCGGGCTGGGCCGGTGCGGTATAAGAATAGGTGGCTTGAGGCTGGGGAGCAGGCTCCGGCTGCACGGGCTGAGCCGGTGCGGTATAGGCTGCCTGGGGTTGCGGAGCAGGCTCCGGCTGCACGGGCTGGGCCGGCGCAGTGTAAGCTGCCTGAGGCTGAGGAGCAGGCTCCGGCTGCACGGGCTGAGCCGGTGCGGTGTAGGCTGCCTGCGGCTGCGGAGCGGGCTCCGGCTGCACGGGCTGGGCCGGTGCAGTGTAAGCCGCCTGGGGCTGGGGAGCGGGCTCCGGCTGCACGGGCTGGGCCGGTGCGGTGTAGGCTGCCTGAGGCTGAAGAGCAGGTTCCGGCTGCACGGGCTGGGCCGGTGCGGTGTAGGCTGCCTGGGGCTGGGGAGCGGGTTCCGGCTGTGCAGGCTGAGCTGCTGCGTGCTGATTGACGGCGCCGCAGTTGGGGCAGAACTTCACATCATCCGGCATGGATTTCCCACAATTGGTACAAAACATAAGATCACTCCTGATTCTACCTTTTCCAAAAAGGCTGATAATACAGGTTTATTGTACAAAATTCAACCACTTCTGTCAACCGTATTGGGAGGAATCACCAGAAAAAGTGGAACTTTTCCGGTAAAACAAGCAGGGATTTTGCCTGACTCCTTCCAACCGGCCCGGCAGATCAGCCGGCCAGGCTGAAATTTTCCAAGACGGGAGAGGCGGATAAATCGTAATACCAATTATTCTCAATTTGAATCACAGGAATTTCATTTTCCACCGAAATCGGCTCCCCATACAGGGAGTAGGTCGTTTCGACGGTAATCACCAGAGCCTGATTCACCGTGAGATCCATGCTCTGATAAAATTCAAGAATATACTCTAAGGAAGAATCCGTAACAGCATCCTGACTGAGGATGCGAATCTGATAACCCTCCTCCAGCCGTCCCCAGAAGTTATCCAAAGTGCGGGTAAGTACAATCTCTTTCATGTCACTGCTTTCCAATGCAGTTTGCAGCTGGTCGGGAAGCAGGTCAAACAATCGCTCCTGATCCTGATCGTAACTGGCTTTTACAAAAGCTGACGCCACATTGGCGGCATTCAAATGCGGATTGTCGAAAACAATAGAAACCGTCAGGCAGAGGGCGGCCGCCACGACGCCCAGAATGCTCAACAAAAGATCCCGCTTTTTCTTATTCTTCCAAAACAGGGCAAACCGGCTTTCCTTAGGGGGCGCTTCCGGTTCCTCCAGCAGATCCAGCGCAGAGGCCGCTGTGGGCTTCACAGGCGTTTTCTCCACCGTCCAGGTGCCGCACTCCGGGCAGAACACGGCGCTGTCGGGAAGATCTGCCCCGCATTTTTTACAAATCACAACATCGCCTTCTTTCTCGCCAGCCTTTTTACCGGCTGAAATTTCACAAAAAGCTTCTATTACCAGTGTACAAAAAGAAAAGGGATTTGTCAATAAATTTATGTTATTTTCTCAAAAAATCTTTCCTTTCAGCAGACGATTTGGATGGCAGGATACGTTTGATTTTCCAAACTCCCGTCATTTTTCACAGCCCGGGGGTTGACAGTCAGCCGGAAATCGTGTATGATAAATGAAACATTCTGAGAAAAGGAGGTTTGGAAATGAACAACCGCCGCAGAAATTGGAACGATACCTATCGATTTACTCAGTTTTATTGGCAGCTGGGTCAGGATTGTTGCGGCGATTTCCAAACCGATCGGGTGCGTGTTAGGGCGCAGTAACCCTTTTCAGGGGAATATTGGAAATTTTTGCCTGCGGCGATCCCATTGCCGCAGGCTTTTTGTTTTGATTTGAAACAGATAGGATGTGAATACAGAAATGGAAGGTCAAAAACCGAATACCGGCGTCCGGGGAAACCAAAGTGAAATACAGGTGAGCGAGCCTTATCGGGCCGCCAATCGAAAACTGCATCCAGCGGATACCGTGGTGGATGTATCCGGCGTAAAAATCGGCGGCGGGCATTTTGCCGTGATTGCAGGACCCTGCAGTGTGGAAAGCGAGGAACAGATCCTGACCGTAGCCCAAAAGGTAAAGGCCAGCGGGGCCGAACTGCTCCGTGGGGGCGCTTATAAGCCCCGCACCAGCCCCTATGCCTTCCAGGGCCTTCACGACCAGGGGCTGAAACTGTTATGCAAGGCGAAACAGGCCACCGGTCTGCCCATCGTCACCGAAATTATGAGTTTAGAACATCTGGACCTGTTCGCCGATGTGGATCTCATCCAGGTGGGGGCACGGAACATGCAGAACTTTGAACTGCTCAAGCAGCTTGGCCGCAGTCAAAAGCCAATCCTGCTCAAGCGGGGGCTGGCCAACACCATTGAAGAATGGCTCATGAGCGCCGAGTACATTCTGGCGGGAGGCAATCCAAATGTCATCCTCTGCGAGCGGGGCATCCGAACCTATGAAACCGCAACCCGGAACACGCTGGACATTTCGGCCGTACCGGTGATCAAAGCGAAATCTCACCTTCCCATCCTCATTGACCCCAGCCACGCCACCGGCCTGCCCTGGCTGGTGGAGCCTTTAAGCAAAGCCGCTGTGGCAGTGGGGGCGGACGGGGTGATGATCGAAGTACACAACAACCCAAAAGAAGCCCTTTGCGACGGGCCCCAAAGCCTGACCCCGGAACAGTTCGACCATGTGATGCAGTCGGTGCTGTCTCTGGTTCAATTTGAGCAAAAAGCCATGTAAGGAGGAAATCAAAATGCATATGATCCCGGTCAAAACCGGCCGCCCCTATTCTGTTTTGGTGCAGCGGGGGATTTTACAAAACGCCTGGCAGGAAATTGCCAAAATCAAAAACTACAAAGCGGTTTGCATCGTCACCGACGACCAGGTGGCCCCGCTGTATCTGGATGTGGTGACCCGCTCCATTCCGGATTCCGTTCGGGTGGAACAGTACGCCATTCCCCATGGAGAATCCTCGAAAAACGGCGAAAACTTTTTCCGGCTTCAGGAATTTTTTGCCTCCTGCAAACTGACCCGCAGCGATTTGATCATCGCCCTGGGCGGGGGTGTGGTGGGGGATCTGGCAGGATTTGCCGCCAGCTGTTATCTGCGGGGGATTGATTTTGTACAGATCCCCACCACCCTATTGGCTCAGGTAGACTCCTCGGTGGGCGGGAAAACCGCAGTGGACCTGCCCCAGGGGAAAAATCTGGTGGGCAGCTTTTACCAGCCGGTGCTGGTGCTCTGCGACCCAGACACCCTTTCCACCCTCACCCCGGAGATTTTCCGGGACGGCATGGCGGAAGTGATCAAATATGCCTGCATTTGGGACGCTTCTCTGACAGAAAAAATCAAAGCGGCTGCCGATCCTGCGGTGCTGGAGGCGGTCATTGCCCGCTGCATTGAAATCAAAGCGGAGGTGGTGGCCCAGGATGAATTTGACAACGGGGTGCGAATGCTGTTAAACTTTGGACATACCATCGGTCACGCCATCGAGCAGCACTACCACTATGAAACCTACACCCACGGCCAGGGTGTTGCCATGGGGATGTATACCATCACCAGAATCTCGGAAGAATTGGGCATCACCAAACCCGGCACCGCCGAAATCATCCGGGAACTGCTTTTGGGGTATTCCCTGCCCCTTACCGATTCCATCTCCACACGGGATATCATCGACCTTTCCCTGGTGGACAAAAAGAGCCGGGACGGGGGCATCCACCTGATTCTCCTTTCCCAGATGGGAAAGGCGGAGGCCAGATTCTACCCCCGGCAGGAATTGGAAAACTTCTTTTTGGTGCGGGACCGTTTGACCTGGTAAGGAGGATTTATGGACATTACCATTCAACCCGGCAGGCTGGCGGGAGAGGTGCTGGTGCCATCCAGCAAAAGCATCCTTCATCGGGGGCTGATCTGCGCCGCCTTGGCCGAAGGAAAAAGCGTCATTCACCGGCTGTACCTCAGCCGGGACATTCAGGCCACCATGGAGTGCTTATCCGCCCTGGGGGCTAAGTTCACCCGGCAAGGCGAGGATTTATTGGTGGAGGGGATTTCCACCCCCGCCAAAGCGGCCGCCCTGCCCTGCGGCGAATCCGGCTCTACCCTGCGGTTTCTCATTCCGGTAGCGGCGGCACTGGGGGTCAGCGCTTCCTTTTTTGGGGAGGGGCGTTTGGTGACACGTCCCCTGTCCGCCTATGACTCTGTCTTTGCAGGGAACGGGGTTCATTGGCACAACACCGGCGCCCTGCCCTGCTCAGTATCCGGCAGGCTGACGCCGGGGGCGTATGAAATCGACGGAAGCCAGTCCAGCCAGTTTATCTCCGGGCTGCTGTTTGCCCTGCCCCTGTTGGAGGGGGACAGCACCCTCACCGTTACGGGGAAGTTCCAATCCCAAAGCTATGTGGGGATTACCCTGGGGGTGCTCCGGGATTTCGGCATCACCGTAAACCAAACGGCGCCCAACCACTTTGCCATTCCCGGGGGGCAGCGCTATCGTGCAGTGGAATTTACGGCCGAAAGCGACTATTCTCAAGCCGCCTTTTTCCTCTGCGCCGCCGCATTGGGGGCAGAATTGAGCCTTTGTTCTTTCTCGCCCAATTCCCTCCAGGGGGATCGGGCCATTCTCTCCATTTTAAAGCAGGCGGGGCGGCCGGTGGAGCTTCAGGGAGACCGACTGAGGGTAAACCCCGGCAAGCTGGTTCCCTTTACAGTGTATGCCGGGGATATTCCGGATCTGGTGCCGGTGCTCTGCGTGCTGGCCAGCGGGTGTAAAGGGGAAAGCCAGATCTACCAGGTGGAGCGGTTAAAAATCAAAGAAAGCGACCGCATTGCCTCCACCATGGCATTGATCAACGGCCTGGGAGGAAAGATGACCTATTCACCCCAGGAGGACTGCATCCGCATTGCCGGAACCGGCTCTTTGGAAGGCGGAACGGTAAACTGCGAAAACGATCACCGCATTGCCATGAGCGGAGCGGTTGCCGCCCTGCTCTGCCAAAAGCCGGTCACCTTGTTGGGGGCCGAATGCGTAGCCAAATCCTACCCCACCTTTTGGGAAGAATATCAGCGTTTAGGAGGAACCATTCATGTCCAGTCTGTGGAATAACCGGTTGTCAATCTCTCTGTTTGGGGAAAGCCATTCCGCCGCCGTCGGGGTGGTGTTAGACGGGCTCCCTGCGGGGGCTCCGGTGGATTTTGATCAGGTGCAGCAGATGATGCTTCGGCGCCAGGCCAAAAGCGACGGCACCACCACCAGCCGGGTGGAACCGGATGTGCCGGAAGTCCTTTCCGGCTATTATGGCGGCGTGACTACCGGCACCCCTTTGGCCATGGTCATCCGCAACACCAACACCCGCAGCGGGGATTACAACAACCTGAAAGATCTCATGCGCCCAGGACATGCCGACTACACCGGCCATGTCCGTTATCACGGCGCCAACGATATCCGGGGCGGCGGCCACTTTTCCGGCCGCCTGACGGCGCCGCTGGTTGCGGCAGGGGCTGTCTGCGGCCAGATTCTGGAACAGAAAGGGGTGGTATGCGGGGCGCACCTGGTAAAGGTGAAGGATATTGTCTGCCATGGACTGAACCCGGTCACCGTTACCCGGGAAGAATTGAAAGCCCTGCGCACCCTGCCCTTCCCGGTGCGGGAAGAGGCGTTCCGGATGCAGATCATCGACGCCATTCAGTCCGCTCGGATGAAGATGGATTCGGTGGGGGGCGTGGTGGAATGCGCCGCCGTAGGAATGCCTGCCGGCATTGGGGACCCCATGTTCGGCTGTCTGGAAAGCCGGCTTTCCTCCCTGCTCTTTGGAATTCCCGGGGTGAAAGGGGTAGAATTCGGCAACGGATTCGGGTGCACCGATCTGATGGGCAGTCAAAACAACGACCCCATGTACTACGACGGGGATGTGGTGAAAACCAAGACCAACCGGCACGGCGGCATTTTGGGCGGTATTTCCTCGGGAATGCCCATTCTGTTCCGGGCGGCCTTTAAGCCCACTTCCTCCATCTCCTTAGAGCAGGACACGGTGAACATCACCACCCATCAGAACGACAAGCTGGTCATCCATGGCCGCCACGATCCCTGCATCGCCGTCCGGGCTGTGCCGGTGGTGGAAGCCGCCGCCAACATTGTGCTGTTGGACAGCTTGCTGTGAAAAAGCGTTTCAGAGGAATGAAGATGCCTGTTTACACCTACAAAAAGGTGCTGTCCATCAATCGTGACCGCCTGGTTCTTCTATGTAAGGAAACAACGGTTTCCATTTCATTTGCAGATTGTATCCGCAATTATGCAGAAGAGAGGGGCCATCAGAATCAGGGCATCGGCACGAGGGATATTACAGAATTAACGTTCACCTTTTATACCAATCCAAAAACAGTCATTGTTTTCAAAACGTCAAAGCTTTTTCCCTTTTGGCGTTCCCGTTCCTGCAAACAATTCTTTCGACTGCAAAAAGCAATTCAAATATTGGGATATCAAACATTCGACCTGTCTTAAAATTTTTCTTTGCAACAATGTGTGTTTGCGATAAAAATCCACCCCGCCTCCTTCTATTTGGAGGCGGGGTTTTATGTCCATTGTTCAAGAAAGAATCCATTTTCCAGGCAAGCTGAAACCTACAATCTGCTTTGAATCACATACAGCCGGCAAGCATCCCCATCGTAAATCAAATAAACATAATCGCTTTCCGGCCATTCCTCATCGGTCACTTTCGCATAAATCCAAGAATGGTCCAGTTCCAGCCGATAGGCCAGCGGCACCTGAAGCTGATTCATAGTGGAGCGGCAAAACGAACCGATCTCGGCACTCTCCTTCTGGGGCGGGAACAGTTGCTGCAAAAACTGTGGGTCATCCCCCGCCCAGTCAAAGACAGAATACCGCTCGCCGTCCCCCATCCAGCCCAGGTTATCGGCATGGTACACCAATTGGGCTTCCGCCGGCAGAGCAATGCCCCAGTTTCTTCCATAATAGCGGTGCTCCGCAGTTTTGATCCATAAACAGAGAGTGGTAATGCCCACAATCAGCAAAACCAGCAGAATAACGCCGCCCACCATGCTCAGGATGATTACTTTTTTCCGATTCATTTTTATGACCTCCCATTTTTCTGGAAGGGGCCCCTATGGCGTAGTATAGCACCGATCATCTTCTTTGTCAATTATTTCTTATCGTAAAACAGATATTTTTATATGAAAAACAAGGGCGGCGCTGAAAGCACTGCCCTCGCAGATCTGTGGAGGAATTACACCGGAATCACAAAAGGCTTATCCTCCACCCTGCGGATTTGCAGGTCCACCCCGTAGACCTCCTTCACCAAAGCGGGGGTGACGATTTCTTCCGGTTTTCCCTGGGCGATCATCTTCCCGCCCTTCATGGCAACGATTTCATCGCTGTAATACAGGGACTGGTTGATATCGTGGAGCACCATAATAATGGTGATGCCGTATTCCCGGTTTAAGGTGCGGATGAGCTTGAGAATCTGGAGCTGGTAACGGATATCCAGATAGGTGGTGGGTTCGTCCAGAAACAGTGTCCTTGTTCCCTGGGCCAGAGCCATAGCAATCCAAACCCGCTGCTTCTGGCCGCCGGAAAGCTCCATCACCGGTTTATCCTTATGCTTTTGGGTGTGGGTGATCTCCAGGGCCCAGCGGATCTTTTCTTCATCTTCCCTGGGGTTGGCGGAGATGCCCATGGTGTGGTATGGGGTGCGGCCATAACTCACCAGTTTTCCCACGCTCAAATCCGCCGGAGCGGTATTATACTGATGGACAATGGAAACCTGCCGGGCGTAATCCCGGGGGCGAATGGACTGGATGTTTTCACTCCCCAGTCGGATTTCTCCGGCATCGGGCTTGAGATTCTTGGTCATCAGGTGAAAGAGGGTGCTTTTCCCGCAGCCGTTGGCGCCAATCAATGTGGTGATCTTCCCCTGCTGAAACTGCACATCCAGATGTTGAAGCACCGGCTGTTTTCCGTATGCAAAGGAAAGGTCTTTGACCGTAAAGATACTATCCGCCATAGTTTTGTTTCGACCTCCTGAGCAGCAGAATAAAGAAGGGTCCCCCCACCACCGACATAATGATGGATGCGCTGATTTCGTAGGGATAAGCGATGGTTCGCCCCACGGTATCCGCCAGCAGCAGCGTAAACGCCCCCAGCAGGATGGAGTAAGGGATCAGCACCTTATGGCTGCTCCCCACCAAAAGCCTTGCAATATGCGGCACAATCAGACCCAAAAAGCTGATGGGGCCAATGACTGCGGTGCTGATGGAGGCCAGCAATACCGCTATCACCGAAATCACAATCCGGCTGCGGGTAACGTTCATGCCAAGGGAGCGGGCGGTTTTATCCTCCAAGGCCAGCAGGTTGCACTGCCCCGCCACAAAAAAGGAGGCGATCAGGCCGATGAGTGCATAGATGGCCAATGTCTGAAAATCGTCCCAGGTTTTCATGGTGATGTTGGCGTTGACAATGCTGGCGGCGCCGGAATAGCTGCTGCCGGTGCCGGAATTAAAGGCGCTCATCAGGCCGGTGAACATGGCATTTACCGCCACACCCACCAGGATAATCCGCAGGGGGGACAATCCCCCCTTCCAGGAAAGGCTGTATACCAAGGCAAAGGCCACCATGCCCCCTAAAAACGCCAGAAGGGGGGTCACAAAATACAGCGCCGGGAAAAAGGCGGTGATCAACACGGCCGTCAGGCTGGCGCCGGAGCTGACGCCGATGATGCCGGGATCCGCCAAGGGGTTTTTCATCACGGCCTGCAGCAGCACGCCGGACACCGCAATGGCTGCGCCGCCCAGCATGGCGATAAAGATCCGGGGAAAACGCAGATCAAAAATGGTGGCGACCGTTTCATCAAACCGGATGAACAGGCCGGAAAAGAGCTGGCCGGGCGTTACCTGCAAACTTCCGGTATTAACGGAAAAAAGGAACAGCACCAACAGCCCCACCGCCGTGATCACAAAAGAGAGGATTTTTTTTCGTCGACTGATCACTATGGACATCCTCCTTTCAGGAAAAACAGCCGGGCGGTTGTCCAAGGGACAGTACCCGGCTGCTTTGAGTTATGCTTCGCCGTAAAGAATGGGTTGAAGCTCTGCCAGCGCATCCTGATAGCGGAACGTAGCGCTCATACCGAATTTTTCGTTATCCAGATCATAAACCCGGCCTTCCTGTACCGCACGGAAATGGCTCCAGATATCGTTGGTAGAAAATTCCTCCGCAAACATAACGGCAACCTGCTCCGGCATGGCGTGAGAGGTTCTTAAAATGATGTCCGGCTCTTTGGAAAGCATATCTTCGGTATTGACATTGAGAAAATCCGTGCCTTCCCCATCGCCGTAAACATTGATTCCTCCCGCCAGCTTTACCAGGCTTCCCACATAGCTGCTTTCGGTAGCAACCACATAGGAGCCGGGCAGGCCCATAAGGATCAGCACGGTGGGCGCTTCCTGGGAAGAAACCTGCTGATCATAGGAGGTTTTAAAATCCTCATATTCCTGGCAGAGCCGGGCCGCTGCCTCCCGGCAACCCAGCATTTCGCCCAACTGTTGAATAGACTGAAACATTCCGTCTACACTTTTGAGATTCAGAAAATAACTGTCAACGCCAATGTTGTCATACTGGGGTTTCAAGTCCCCTTCCAGAGAATTGGGGGAAAGGACAATGGTGGGGTTTAAGCTGCTGACAATCTCCATATCCGGGGCCATGGGATTGCCCACGCTGGTAGCGTCAGCGTACTGCTCCGGCACGATGTAGCTGTCGGAATGGGGCACCCCCACCACCTGATCTGCCGGCACGCCCAGCCGATCCAAAATCTCACAGGTAGCCACCGAAGTGGCAACGATGCGGATTTCTCCGGACTGGCTGAGAGCGGCCTGTCCCCCGGACTGATCCACACAGCCGGTAAGCACCCCTAAGCTCAGCAGAGAGGCTGCCGCAGCCAGGACAAACTTTTTTATCTTCATCATTTCCCCTTCTTTTTTCGCACCAGAATTACCGTCAGCACCACCCCGCCGGCCACGATCACCACTGCAATGATTACGATTACGGCAATCATCCCGCTCCCTGCCGATGAAGCGGCAGCAGACAAACCGGAAGAGGTTACTGCGCCGGAAGGCGCAGAAGTTTCTTCCAATTCACTTTCGGTTTCCCACAAGGCCGATTCTGCTTGAGAGGTTTCTTCCGGCTGAGAAGCTGTGGAAGAAGTTTCTTCCGGGGGATCCGCCGGTTCCGAAGCCGAAGAAGCCGTGGTGGTTTGAGCGGGTTCGGAAGCGGCAGGCTGCTGGGTTTGGGTGGTGGTTTGAGCCCCGATCATTTCACTGACGAAATTGCCGGTACCCGCCTGGGCCGAGGATGGGTCCAACTGAACAAAAAACTGCACATCCCGCCCCATGGGATCCACATAAATAATGGGGCTGATCAGGCGGTCCAGGCTTTCCACCTCGAACCGGTAATGATTGCAGGTGTCCCCAATACGAGTGCAGCTTCCGGTTTGGGTGATGGCGGCATCCCGATAGCTGCCGTCAGCGCTCTGCACCTGGATGCGCACATTGGAAATGCTGGACATCAGGCCCAGCCCAATGGTGACGTAGGTTTTTCCCCCCGTCTGTTCTACCAGAACCTGATCTTCCACAATGCTGTCCGCCATGCTGTCGCCCAAGGCGATGTTGGTGCCGCCGTCCACCGTCTGGCCGGTTTCCGGGTTGGTGTAGGAGGTGGTGCGGTTTACTACATAAGCGCCATCGGACAAAGCCGACACCGGCAAGAAACCGGCAGTCGCCAAAGCGACTGCCAGAACCCCGGTGAATACCATTTTGCACAGCTTCGTCAAAGTTGCTGTCGTTCTCATGGTGATTCCCCTTAGCCTTCCCGGCGCTTTTTAAACGCCAGCGCCGCCATTGCACCGGCGGCCAGCACCATTACCACAGCCAGTGCCCCAGGCGCCGCATCATCACCGGTCTGAGGGTTTTCTTCTCCGGCAGGAGCGTCGGTTTCCGGCTGGGACACAGAATCATCGGGCGTTTCCGTGGGAAGGTTCACATCACCGCCGGCCACGGCCAGAGTGGAATAATCCACCTTGATTCGGGCGTCCAGAGCCTGGTTGCCCATAATGGCCACCATGGGATTGACCTTCACCGTGATGTATTCCTCGGTGTTGGGCATCACGAAGGAAAAGCTGGTGGGATTGCCTTCGCTGTCCCGGCTTTCCACCGTGCCGTCCATATAATTCCCGGCGTTATCCGCAACCTGAAGTTCCTGAAGGCTGGCGGTAATTGCGCCGATGGTCATGGGCTGAGTGTAGATGTACATGGTGTAGACCCCGTCTTCCACTACGATCCGGGCTTCCTCCAGCAGAGAGGAAGCGGCCATGGAGGCCTGATCCCGGTCCGCATGCCAGAGATAGACATTGACGGAATAGGTACCGTCCGCCAGGTGATCCTTATCCAGAACATCGGGATCGGTGGCCGGGGCCAAGGTCAAGCCGTGGTAAGCGGTTTCCAGAGTTACCATCATGGCGTTGATTTCCGCCATGGTGGGGGTTCCTTCCAGCAAGGTATTGGCCTGGGCCAGAGCATCCTGAAGCGCCTGATAGGAATCTTCGGTGTAGCCCTCCCCGGCGATTTGAGAATACTCATTTACCAAAGCGGAAAGTTGGGAAGTATCCGCTGCGGCATTTTCCAGATCCAAAGTCAGGGTAACGTTGGTGTCATAAGCATTGCCGCCCCCCAAAAAGGCGTTCATGAAATCCACATTGATGGTGAGCACCTGGCTGTTGGAGGACAAATCATTCCAGGCAAATTCAACCTTGGAGGGAACGGTGATGTCCACATAGGTGTCCGGTGCGCCAAAGGTGGAGGAATAAATATCCTCCCGGGTTTCCAGTACATCAGCCCCCTGCACAACCGTGATGTTGGCATGATAGCTGCCCATCATGTCGATAACCATATGCTGCAGCTCCGCAGTGACGGCAGCGGTGCCGTCCTCCGCCACGGTAAGGGTTACAGAATCGCCCATTGCTTCAGCAAACGCCGTCTGCACGGCCGGCAGCGGGGCTGCGCTTACCAGAGAAGTGATGGCCACCTGATACGTGCCGGGGGCCATGGCGGGTTCGGCAGTAGCGGTTTCCTGTGCCGATACTCCTGCGGCGCCCAAAGAAACCGCCATCACAGCCGCTGCGGCCATGGACAAGAGCCGTTTTCCCAGAGAAAATTTGGATTTGCTCATGTTGCAAATAACCTCCTTGCAATTCTTTCATTTTCTCCCAATAGAGAGTTTGTTTTAGAAAATC
>CASDQY010000136.1 GCA_949282975.1 uncultured Oscillospiraceae bacterium
TACAATCGGAAAGGCCGGCTTTCGCCGGCCTTTCGCTTCTTCGTTTACATTCCGTTGTACACAAAGACGGTGTACAGCCCTTGGGCATCGTTATATACCGTGACTTCATCGGTGGAACCATCGTAATCCATCCGGATCGTCTGGCCGCTGATGGTAACCTGCACCGAGCTGCCGCTCATCGTGTAGGTGCCTTCCGCCGTAACCGTTCCTGCCGCCGTCAATTCCACAGTGCCGTCGGAATGGAAGTAATAGCTGGTGTCCAAACCGGTTTGGAGCTCCGCCTGGCCTTCGGTGCTGTTGGGGTCCAGGCCGTTTTGTTCCAGATAGGCTTCCAGAAAACTGCGGTAGGTCATGGTGCTGCCGTCGTCAAAGTACACCGTATCCGGCACATATTCGCCCAGCGGCACGGTGTAGTTGTATCCGCCGCTGCTGCTGCCGGAAGAAGTGCTGCCGCTGCCGGAAGAGGTCGTGCTGCTGTCTAAAATGGAAGTGTCGGTGCTGTCCAACACGTCCAGCGTGGAAAACGAGCCGCTGTCCAGGTAGTTGAAATCATAGGAAATGCCGTTGAGGGTGCGGGTGCGGTCGTAGCCATTGTTGTCCTCATCCCATTGGCGAATCTGTTCCACCGCTGCATTTTGATTCATGCTGGGATCCGCCAGCATCATAGCCGCAGCGCAGACATTTTCCACCAGAGGACTCATGGGTTCAATCTCCCAGGAATCCACCATCACGCTGTTGAAGGTTTCGCTGCCCTCCACCTGGTACAGTCCGTCATAGAAGCAGAGCCGAACCTCGGTTTCCACTCCGTCCCGGAGGATGACGTAATCCATCTCTTCCTCTTCGTAGGGTTCCACGGTGATGGAAGCCCCTTCGATGGCGGACAACTGGGTTTCAAAGGCATCGATGTATTCATCACAGGAGACATTGTACTGCCCGTTCTGCATCACGCTGCCCACCTGAACGCCGGAGCCGACACCGCCGGAGCCGGGCAGTCTGCCGCCCAGCACAACAAACCACACCACCACAGCCACAATGGCCAGCAGCAACACGCCGCCGCCCACCGACAGGCCGACGATCAAGCCGGTTTTCTTCTTTTTCGGAGGTTGGGGCACAAACTGAGGCTGGGTAACGCCCTGATTCGCCGCCGGGTTCATGCCGTTAATGGGATTGGGGATGTAGCCGGGGGCCGAGTAACTGCCGCCCTGGTAAGGGGGCTGTCCATAGCCCCCGGGAGCGCCTTGCCCGGGATAGGGTGGCTGGGGATAGACAGGCTGGCCGGGCTGCGCCGGAGGTACATTGGGCTGCGCCGGCTGTGCCGCCTGGGGTGCAGGCTGCACCGGTTCCGGAATGGATGTGGGTTGGGGCGCAGGGACCGGTTGAGGCGCAGGCTGCACCGGTTCGGGAGCGGGCGCCGGCTGAGGCGCAGGCTGCACCGGTTCGGGAGCGGGCGCCGGTTGAGGTGCGGGCTGCACCGGTTCGGGAGCGGGCGCCGGTTGAGGTGCAGATTGCACCGGTTCAGGAGCGGGCGCCGGTTGAGGTGCGGGCTGCACCGGTTCGGGAGCGGGCGCCGGTTGAGGCGCAGATTGCACCGGTTCAGGCGCAGGCGCCGGAGTGCCGCAGTTGGGGCAGAATTTTTCGCCGGGCGCTAAAGAGGTGCCGCAGTGAATGCACTTTTTTTCCATTTGTTCCATTGGTAATCTCCTTTTTACGGTTTTCCCCAAAGTAGATGCCGTACTCAAGGGAATTTGAAATTAAGAATTGGTCACAGTACGGTCCCCCAGCAGCATGGATTGAAATACCCTTCCGGGAGCATATTCCATCACGGCAATCAAGCCGCCGGGCATACTGGCAAAACTGGTGTACGGGCTGGATGCGGGAAGGCCGGTTTGACTTTTGGTCTTGGGCGGAGCCGATTGGCCAGGTTCCATGGCAGCACTTCCTTTCCGGACGGGCAAAGTCAGTTTTGAGGAAACTGCACTTCGCTTAACGCCTGTTCCATCTTTTTGGCTGTCTTACGGATATACCCATAGGATACCCCGTTGAGCACCGCAACAATGATCAAAAAGATGCCGGTAAAGATGGTGAGCACCGATTGGTCCACCGGCATAAAGATCAGCGCCACCCCCAGCAGGAAGGCCGCCAGGGCAAAAATCAAGCTCAGCCACCAGCCGGTGCTGCTCTGTTTGGCTTCCAGGGCGGTTTTCAGCTTGATGATGCCATCCACCATCAGCACAATGCCGAACAGCCAGTTGATGACGCCGCTGAGCAGGCCGGGCATCGCCAGGATCACGCCGCCGCCCACCCCGATGAGCACCCCCAGGCAGAGGGCGAACCGATCGGAAAGGGTGGTTTCCCGGCGGTTGACCAGAAAGGATATCACCTGCACCACACCGCCCAGCAGCAGGGCGGCGCCCAGAATATAGCAGATGATCAGGGTGATCTGTTGACTAAAAATCAGAAACAACAGCCCCAGCACAAAGTAAAGGATGGTATACCCCCAAAACTCCACCTGGCTGGTACGCCGCTTGCTTTTTTGATTGGATCTATCAGCCATAAGAAACCTCCTATAAGCGATAAGAAAGGAGCAGGCAAGAAAACCTCCTGCCTGCTCCGATTTAGCGGGAGCGTAACAACACTATCCCATTGTGTTCTTATTATGCCTCTTCGTCGGCGTCTTCATTCTCATCGCTGCTGCGGACGATCTTCTGATCCGTTTCCGGCAGAAGGGCCCGCATGGAAAGGCTGACCCGCTTGTTTTCGGGGTTGATGTCGATGATCTTCACATCCACCTCGTCGCCCAGAGTGAGGATGTCGGAGATCTTTTCCACTCTCTGGTTGGCGATCTGGGAAATGTGAATCAGTCCGTCAATGCCAGGGATGATGGTGGCAAAAGCGCCGTAGTTGGTAAAGGAAACGATCTTCACCTTCACCACATCGCCGATGTGGTACTTGGTCATAAAGATGTTCCAGGGATTGTCTTCGCTCTTTTTGTAGCCCAGGGAGATGCGGCGGCGTTCGGGATCCAGATCCTTCACATACACTTCCACCACGTCGCCCACGTTCACCACTTCAGAGGGGTGCTTCAGCTTGCCCCAGCTCAGTTCGGTGATGTGGATCATGCCGTCCACACCGCCCAGATCCACAAAGGCACCGTAGCTGGTCAGGCTCTTCACTTCGCCGGTGTACTTCTTGCCCACCTCGACGGTTTTCCAGAATTCTTCCTCTTTGGCCTTTCTCTCTTCATTGAGAACGGCACGGATGGAGCCCAGGGCACGGCCCCGCTTTTCGTTGATCTCCAAAATCTTAAAGCGGACTTCCTGCTTGAGCACGGTATTCAGATCCTCCACCCGGTGATCGCTCACCTGGGAAGCAGGGATAAAGACCTTTGTATTGTGGGACAGCACCAATACGCCGCCCTTCACCACGTTAGTGATCACGCCTTCCAGTACGGCGCCTTCCTCAAAGGCTTTCTTGATTTCTTCGTAACCGGCCTGTGCATCGCAACGCTTCTTGGAACAGGCTACCGTTCCCTCCTGATCGTTGACCTTCAGCACGATCAGATTGATTTCGTCGCCCTTGCTTACCAGCTCATCCAGGCTCTGGTCGGAGTTGTCGGTCATTTCGTCTTTGGCCACAAAGCCGGTTTGTTTTGCGCCCAAATCCACCACGACTTCGTTGGGACGGATGTCGATGACCACACCCTTGACCCGCTTGCCTGTGTAGAGCTTGGCATCGTCGCTCAGGTTTTGCTCCAGCATTTCCGCAAAGTTTTCGTTGCTTGTGATTTCACTCATGGTTTGTAGAACCTCCTTGATTATGTGCGCCGGGGTAGACGCCCCGGCAGTGACGCCGATGCGTTCGGCGCCGGACAGATCGACCGTACCCAGTTCCCCTGCGGTTTCCACCAGAACAGTGGGGCAATACCGGCTGCACACCTCATAGAGCTTGTGGGTGTTGGAACTGTGCCGCCCCCCGATGACGATCATTCTGTCACTTTCCTGCGCCAACCGGATGGCCTCCTTTTGGCGCTGGTTTGTCGCATTACATATTGTATCAAAAAACTCAAGTTTTGTACATAGTTTTTTTGACGAATTTATGAATTTTTCCCAAATTTCAGTATTGAAGGTAGTTTGGGCTACCAATATTGCATTTTTGACACTTCCCGCCCCGGTTTCCTTTCGAATCTTTTCCAGTTCCTGGGGCGTCTGGGCCACATAGCATTCGCCTTTGCAGTGCCCCACAATGCCCTGAACCTCAGGATGATCGGGATTGCCGGCAATGAGCACGATTTTTCCCGCTTCGGAAGCGGTGCGGACAATTCGGTGAATTTTGGACACGAAAGGGCAGGTGGCGTCCACCACCTGAGCTCCGGTTTGGCGAAGCTGTTCTTCGGTTTTCGCATCCACCCCATGGGAACGGATCACCACCGTATCCCCGGGGCCGGCTTGCTCCGGAGAGTCGATGATCTCCACCCCTTTTTGCTCCAGATCCTCCACCACCTGGGGGTTGTGGATAATGGGGCCCAGGGTTTTGATGGAGCCGCCGGTTTCGGTAAGCTGGTACACCAAATCCACCGCCCGGTTCACCCCAAAGCAGAACCCGGCGCTTTCGGCCAGCCGAACGGTCATTGCCCCATCACCGCCAGATTTTCATCCTGAAGCTGCTGCACCACATCCTGAAGCTTGGCGGCGGCCAGGCGCATGGATTCGGTGTCCTTCTTTTTGCCTTCCAGCACCTCATGGTTGGGGATGACCCGGCCGTAACGAATCAGGATCCGGCTGCGGAACTTCCCGCCGTTTTGGTAGGTAATGCACACCGGAACCACGTCCTCCCCGGTGACCGAAGCGATATAAATCACCCCGCCTTTGAACTTCAACAGCTTTCCGTCGTGGCTGCGGGTGCCTTCCGGGAACAGGGCCAGAACCTTGCCCTCCTTCACCACCTTTTTGGCGGTGCGGATGGCGGTCATATCCGGCTTTTTCAGGTTTACCGGAAAAGCCCCCAGCCCCCGGATCACCGGCGCCAGCACCGGCTTGTGAAACAACTTTTCGTTGGCCATAAAGGTCAGGGTGGTGTCCAGCTTCAAGCCCATCATCACCGGGTCCCAATAGGACTGATGGTTGCCCACCAGGATGTATCCCCGATCGGTGGGAAGATTTTCCATCCCGTAATATTCCAGCTTAAACCACAGCTTGCAGACCACATTGCAGACCACTTTGGCAAAGCGGTAAAACCGTAAACTCATAAAGCAGCTCCTCTCTCAAATTCCCAGATGCCGGCGAATCATGGCTTCCATCAACTCCAGGGATTCCTCCAAGGTGTTGCCGGAGGTATCCACCAGCTTTGCGTCTTCCGCCCGGCGCAGGGGGGAGACTTCCCGATGGGAATCGTCGTAATCCCGCTGCTTGATGTCGTTTAACAATTGATCGTAATCCACCGAAACCCCTTTGGAGAGGTATTCGTCAAACCGCCGCCGGGCCCGGTCCTCGGGGGTGGCGGTAAGGTAGATCTTCAAATCGGCGTCCGGCAGCACTGTGGTGCCGATGTCCCGGCCGTCCATAATGACATTGTGCTCCTTGGCCAGCTTGCGCTGCAGCCATAACAGGTATTCCCGCACCGCTTTGTGGGCGGAAACCAAAGAAGCATACCGGCTCATTTCCGGGGAACGGATCTGCCCCGAAACGTCTTTTCCGTTGAGAAGGGTTCGTTGCACCCCGTCCGAATCAAAGTCCAGATCCACCGCAATATCCTTGAGCATAGCGGCTACCTGTTCCGGGTCGGCGGGGTCGATGTCCCGCAGCCGGGCAGCGTATCCTACCGTGCGGTACAAGGCCCCGGTATCCACATAAAGATACCCCAGCTTTTTGGCGGTGAGGCGGGCGATGGTGCTCTTTCCGGCTCCGGCGGGGCCGTCGATGGCGATAGCAATCACCTAGGATTCTCCTCTCTCCCGTGTACTATGGCAATAATCAACAATCGTTCACTGTACCATTATAACACTGCGAAGGGTGAGAATCAAGGAAAATCATGGTTAAAAGAAAGCAAAATGCCGGGTGAAATGCCTTATCGGCGTTCCGGTCAACCTGTCCCCACCAAAAACGGCCTGCCCCAAGGCAAGCCGCTTCGTTCCCTTTCGGATCACGGATCATCCAGTCCGTGGCGCTGGACGGCAGCATCGAAGGTTTCCTCGTAGGGAAGCCCTTCCGACGGACGAAAGGAATAGTAACCGTATTGGGTCAGCAGCACCTCTCCCCCGATGAGAAAGTTGTACTCCTTTTCCCCCAGATACACATAAGCCGTGCGGGCGCCCGGAGATTCCATGGCCTGAAGGTACTCCGCATCGCCCTGACGCTCCGGCAGCTGCTTCACCTCCAGCTGGGAAAGCCCTTCTTCCCACTGCTGAAGAAGGTCCTGGTCAGTGAAAGTCACCGACTGTTCTCCCCGCTCCACCAGGATGACCTGAGTGACAGAGGCATCCAAAATCCCCTGGTATCGTGGAATCTCTTCCAGCTTCTGCCAGCCCTTTGGCCAATAAATGCCCAGCAGGGTAATCAAAAGGCACACCACCGCCACAATCAACAGCACCGTTACGATTTTGATCTTCTTTTTCACCGAAATGGGGCCCATGAGATTTTCCCCCTTTCCTGAGTCGGGATTTTCAATTGAGACCTTTTTCCTGATATTATTCTAGCAAAATAAAAAGGTAAAGTCAATGAAAATATGGTGCGTTTGATCCTACTCCCGTTTTTGGGATTGCCGGTTCCCGCCTGAGTTCGGGAAAAATTCCCCCAGGCAACCCGTTTTCCAACCTTCCCTGCCCACTCCGGCCACGGACAAAAAAGCAGCCGCTCCCGGCCACAGGAGCGGTTGCTGAATAAACTGTTTGAAAAGGGTTAACCGTTTCCGGTTTCGTCCTTTTCTTTTTGCATATCTTTTTTTCTGCCGTTGTGTTAAGGATACAAAAGCAAAAGCAGGGAAATCAATTTTTAAGAAAGCCCATGGGATTGATCAAAAACCACCTAATGGAAATTGTGGCATTCCCGTTGAAAAAAGCCGGTTCTGTTATTTGCAAATCAATTTTTGTCCCGGTTGGGGCGCAAACCGGTTGGCGATGGGAAACAGCCCTCCCCTATAGGGGCGGAAAAGGAGCGCCGGGACAAAGGCTTCCCCCTATGGGGGAAGCTGTCGCCGCAGGCGGCTGATGAGGGGAAAACAGAAAATTTCCACCCACAAAAAAGTCATGGAAATTGGTCCACCTCATCCGTCAGCTTGCGCTGACACCTTCCCCTCAAGGGGAAGGCTTTGTCCCGACTCATTCACATTTTCCCTTAAATTGGACGGCCGCCGCACTCATTGCGTGATTCTTAAGAAATCTCAGGGATTCTCATGAAAATTGATTTCCGTAAAGTAAAAATCGAAAAGAGGAGGTTACCGCTTCACAAAAAACTCCTCGTACCACTTCAAGAACATAAACACCGTCCAGATTTTCCGGCTGTTGTCGAACTTTCCGGCCCGGTGCTGATCCAAAAGCTGCACCAGATATTCGCTGTTAAAGAATTCGCTGGCGGTGGCGCTGGTGAAATACCCCTTTACCAGGCTGTAGTATTTGTCCTGCTTCAGCCACACCCGGATGGGCACCGGGAAGCCCAGCTTTTTCTTGCCGGCAGTCTTTTGGGGGATGACCTGCTCGGCGGCTTTGCGCATGGCCAGCTTGGTGGTGGTTCCCTGCACCCGGTAGCGCTGGGGGATGGTCTGGGCCAGTTCCAGCACCTTCCGGTCCAGGAAGGGCACCCGGACCTCCAAGGAGTTTGCCATGCTCATTTTATCCGCCTTCAGCAGGATATCATAGGCCATCCAAAGATGGATGTCCAAATACTGCATCTGGGTCACCGGGTCTTTGTCCTGGACTTTGTCAAAGAAGGGGCGGGTAATGTCCTGGGTGTCAAAGGTGGCCACCCGGCGCTTGAGCAGTTTTTTCTTCTCGTAATCGTCAAAGATAAAGGCGTTGCCGATGTACCGTTCTTGAAGGGTTTTGGAATGGCGGATGATGAAGTTCAGCCCCCGCACATGGGGCAGCCGGTCCGCCGCCCAGCCCATGGCCCGACGGATGGGCATGGGGATAATGTCAAAGCCCCGGTGCTCCAACGGCTCCCGATAAATATTGTAGCCGCCGAAGAATTCGTCCGCCCCTTCCCCGGACAGGGCCACCTTTACATGCTTGGCCGCCTCCCGGCTGACAAAGTAAAGGGCCACCGCCGCCGGGTCCGCCAAAGGCTCGTCCATATGGTACTGGATCTTGCCCAGGTTGTCCCAGTATTCCTCCGGGGTAATGATGTGGTTGATGTTCTGGACATTGATATACTGGCTAAACTCCTTGGCCCAGCCGATTTCGTTGTACCGTTCATCCTCGCCAAAGCCCACGGTGAAGGTTTTATCCACCTTGGCCAGGCAGGCCACATAGGAGGAGTCCACCCCGCTGGACAGGAAGGAGCCTACCTCCACATCGGCGATCTTGTGGTGGGCGATGGAGTCCTTCATCACCTTGGTGATTTCCTCCACCCAGCCGTCCAGATCCTTGCTGTTGTCGTCCTGGAACTTGGGTTCCCAGTACCGCTTGACCTCAATCTTACCCTTGTAGCAGATGAGGTAATGGGCCGGGGGAAGCTTATAGACGTTTTTAAAGAAGGTCTCTTCGCAGGGGGAATACTGGAAGGAGAGATACTGCTCCAGAATGGGCAGGTTCAGCTCCTTTTTAAAGTTGGGATGGTGCAGAAACGCCTTGATTTCGCTGGCAAAGAGGAAGCTGCCCCCCATCTTGGCATAATACAGCGGCTTGATGCCGAAGTAGTCGTGGGCCATAAACAGCAGTTCCTTATTTTGGTCCCAGAGGACGAAAGCAAACATGCCCCGAAGCTTGTTCAGCATCTCGGTGCCGTACTGCTCGTAAAGGTGGATCAGCACCTCCGAGTCGCTTTCGGTGCGGAACCGGTGCCCCTGGGCAATCAGATCGGGGCGCAGCTCCTGATAGTTGTAAATCTCCCCGTTGAACACCAGAACAATGGAGTTGTCCTCATTGTACAGGGGCTGGTCGCCGCCCCCCAGGTCGATGATGGACAGCCGCCGAAAGCCCAGGGCAACCTGATCGTCGATATAGGTGCCTGCGCTGTCCGGGCCACGGTGGATGATGGCGTTCATCATGTTGGTGAGAACGTCCCGTTTATTGTGAATGTGGTCGGCAAAGCCAACAAAACCGCACATGGTGTGACCTCCTTAGATAGGATGGGTAAATCAATCTAAAAACAGTATACCTGAATTTGGTTTATTAGGGTACTGCCCCGGGGGCAAGTTTTCCCATTTCACCAGATTTCTGTTATTTAAGCACAGACGGGGTGTGAAAAATGGATAGAGCCTGCCGGAATAAAAGGCGTTTTTGCGGCAAATGATGAAATATCCTTTTCGCCCAATTCCCGACGGGCGCCATTAGATGCTGAAAAACTGCCCCAGGGTTCGCAGCCAGGTGTTTTTGGTAAAACCGTATTTCACGATCCGCCGGGCCTTGCCGATCCGGCTCAGCTGGGGGATGGTGTACCAAGCTTCCAGAATCTCCTTCTGCTGTTCGCTTAACCGACCGTCGTATTCTTTGCGGAGAAACTCCGCCTGGGCAAACATCTCCCGGTAATTTTTTTGAATCTGCTCCTTTTGGGAGAGCTTGTGGGTGTAAAAGGACAGGTCCCGGATATCCTTGGCCCCCACGGAATTGTCCCCATGCTGGCGGTAGAGCATCAGGGGTTCCACGGTGTACCCGATTTTTCCGAAGCAGGCTGCCAGCAGCCCCAGCCACCAGTCGTGCATGGCGCAGAGGGGCGGGGTCTTGTCCGCCAGGGCGAAGAGGGGCTGGTTGATCATCACGGTGCAGCCCGTGATGCAGTTTTGCACCAGCAGATTGGTCAGGCTGCACCGCTGGGGGCTGATGCCCTGAAAGGCGAAAAAGGAGGGATTGATCACCTTCAAGTCCCTGTCCACCACCTTCAGGTTGCCGTGTACCAAAGCGGGAACCGCAGGGTCCCCTTCCGTCTGCCGCATCAGGGCCAGGGTTCGCTCCACCTTGTCCGGCAGCCAGACGTCGTCCTGATCGGAAAACATCAGATAATCCCCGGGCCGGCAGAGGTCTTTTGCTCGGACGGCGTCCAGCAGGGCGAAAAAGTTTCCCTTAGCGCTGCCGGTGGGCGATCCCTGTTCCAACAGGGTGATTTGCTCCGGATACCGGCGGGCATAGTCGGCCAGCACCTGCTCCGAACCGTCGGTGGAGCCGTCATCCCGGATCAACACCGAAAAAGACTCCTTAGTGGTTTGGCTCAAGATGGAATCCAGTTGGGCAGGAAGGTACTCCCTGCCGTTAAAGCAGGCCAGCAGGATGGTAATCATAAAAATCCCCCTTTGGGCAGAGGTGAAGAGGCTCTTTGCCTCGGTGCAGCGATGGTGTGTTGTGCCGGATCTTCCCGGTTTTGCAAGGCGGATGCCGCCCCTGCCCACAGGCGGCAAAGGGAAATCCCGATCATTGTCTTAGACCATGATTATAGCATAGAACGCAATGGGTTTGCAACCGGTTGGGGCAGCGGCGAAGGGAGCGCAGAAGCCCCCTCTTCCACATATTTTTCGACAAAAATCCTGCTTTTTTATTGAGGTTGACCAAAGCAAAAAAAGGTGGTAAAATAAAAGACAAGTTCCAGATGGAAGAACCGTTCGGATAAAATCCCCGGGGCAGGCAGCTTCCCCAAGGGAGAGAGATTTTTACCGCAAAGGAGAGAGAGCATGAAAAAATACCTGACCTACCTTCTGCTCGCCGCAGCCGTGCTGATCATGCTGGCGGGATGGTTTTTTGCCCCGGCCGATCTGCGCACCCCGGTGCTGGGCATAGGGCTGGCGGTGGCAGTGGCCGCTTTGATCAGCGCCATTGTCATCCCCGACCCGGAGAAAGAAAAAAAGGCGGCGGCCAAACAATCCGGTTTGGAAGGAGCGCCCCCCTCCAAACCCGCCTCCGACGCCGAATAATCCCAAAGAAAAAGGACCTGCTCCGCAATCAGCGGCGGCAGGTCTTTGCTTTTGGTCTTTCTGTTAGAAAAAGCAGGACAAAGATTTCCTCTTTTCGGGGAAGGGGGCGAGCTCAGCTCGCCCGGATGAGGTGCAGGCAAATCATTTTCGGCCGTCAGCATCGTGACGTAAACCAGTTACCTCATCAGTCAGACACGACTTCGTCAGTGTCTGACAGCTTCCCCTAGAAGGGGAAACCTTTCCCGGTGCCCACAGGACCCGTCCATGATTTTTGCGATGAAACCGGTCAGTCCTGCTGCGCTTTCGCTGCAATGCAGAAATGAATGGGCAGCCCCTGCTCCACAAACCGCAGTTCGTGTTCGGTGGGGTGATTCTGTTCCAGCCAGGGGGAGTGGTACAGGTCCCGCTCCACAGCCTTTAAGGTGTAACCCGTCTCTTGAAAATAGCCTAAACTGTGCTCAAAGAGCATCTTGTCGTCGGTTTTAAACCAGATCTCCCCTTGGGGGAAAAAGGTGGCGTACTGGGCCAGCTGCCGGGGATGGGTCAGCCGCTTTTTAAACTGTTTGGGGTGGTCCCAGGGATTGCAGAAATTGATGTAGATCCGCTCCACCGTATCCGCCGGGGAAAGGATGTTGGTGATGCGGCTGATGTCATAGGGGGTCAGCAGCACATTGTCCACCGGGCGGTGGGCCTTTGCGTAGGCGGCGTTGATGTTCCGGATGGCGCTGGCCAGCACCAGGCTTTTGATGTCGATGCCCAGATAGTTGATCTCGGGGTGCTCCACCGCCAGGCTGGCCAGAAACACTCCTTTGCCGCAGCCCAGCTCCAGATGCACCGGCTGGGGTTTGGAAAACAGGGAATGCAGGTGTTCCCGAATGGGAAAGGGATCTGCCAGATAATAGGGGCAGGCCTCCAGCTCCCCTTTTGCCCAGGGTTTGTTGCGCATTCGCATGAAAAAAGCCCTCCGTCTTGGGAAAATTTCAAAAAACAGTGTTCTTTCAGGATAGCGGGTTTTGGGGAATCTGTCAAGAGCAGGCGGCATTTTTCCATCGCTCAAGCCGGAAATCTTCTGCGGAACAGCTGCCACCAAAATACTTTATATTGACAGAAAGGAACTGATTTTGATATAATAAGATTTACTCGAAGATTCTCTTCGAGGGGAGGACGAAACAAACAGCATAGCGGTTGGCCCCACTGTACATCAGAACTCCACTTCACCGTGCTCGGCATAGAACGTCGGAAATTGGGGCAGCTTTCGGGAACACCCTCTTTTCGGCAGGAAAGGAGGGCGGGTAAATGGAATGGGGAGACCTTTTCGCCTATACCCTGGTTTTGCTGGGTGTAGCCACTTTGGTGCTGCAACTGACAAAAAGAAAGTAACCGCTTGACCGGCAAAGTAAGCGGTTACTTTTTCTAACCATTACAGGAGCCAACTGTTAGCAGTTTCGTCCTTCTGATTTTATTATACTCAAATTCGATGACTCTGTCAACCCAAACGATCACAGAGCCATTCTCTTTTTCCGGCTTTTACGCCGGGTTTTCCTTTTTTGGGTGCTGCTTAACCCAATCGGCGAAGTTTTCAAAGAAATACGCCTCCGGCTTTGCGCTGTCGTCCACTTTTTTGAAAAAGCAGGAAGGGATCTCCCCCTGACGGAGATTTTTCTGAATGCAGGGGGTGCACCCGAGGGAATGCCGGGAAGGATGGCAGGGGCAGCTTAGATCGGTGCAGCTGCAAAAAGACTGTGCCGGATTCATGGTTCCCCCTCCTTTACTGCTTGGGCGAAGGGGACTTTTTCCCCACCAGATACACAATGGTCAGCACCAGCGCCGCCGCCCCCAACACCAGGCCGCACACCGTCCCCACGGTGTTCCACTGTCCGGCGTCCACTCCGGCTAACTGCAAGGCAGCAAACACGCTGAAATCCAGGCAGGACAGCGCCACAAGCGCCATGGCCGCCGGTTTGCTTTTGGCAGGTTCCTCCCTGCGTTTGAGCAAAACCCCCAAACTCAGCCCCACCATCAGCGCCAAACAGAGGTCGATAACCAGCTCCACAATCAGCCACCAGGTGCCGGAATCGGGCAGCAGCCGCACCACCCCCATGAGCAGGGCCACGATAGGGTAATAAAGATCTTCGTTAAAGTGTTTTTTCATATTTCTGCTCCTTTTTGTTACGCCGGATCAATGGTTTCGTCCCAGACAGACAGCGCCAGAGAGAACACACCCAGCGCCAGTCCCGCCGCAAACATCCAAATACACCAGCCGGCATCCAGAAGCAGAAAACCAGCCACAATGGTGATCACCCCGCCCACCAGGTAGAGTATCACCGACAAAGTGGACAGCACCCGGTAAAGCTTATACTGCCAGGTGTACACCCGGGGCGGCTTTTGCTCCTGCCGGATTCGGTTGTTCCGGCCGGTGACCATCCGCCAAACCAGCAGTGCGATCACCAGCACCAGCAGCACCGTTTTCACCGCCAGCCAGAGCAGCTCCTCCGGCAGCAGCCAGGTGATTCCCAGCAGAACCAGCACCACTGCAAACCAAGCGGCATTCAGATAACGTTTCATAATCATTCTCCTTCCGGTGTTACAGCCTTATCCTTGTTTGACCCCTTGCGCCCCGGCGCTCAGTCCCAGCTGCCCATGGCCTCTCCGGCGGCATAGCCGGTGGAAAAGGCCATTTGCAGGTGGAACCCTCCGGTGTAGCCGTCCACATCCAGAATCTCTCCGGCAAAGTACAGTCCCTTTACCAGTTTGCTTTCCATGGTTTTCGGCGAGACCTCCGAAAGGGCCACCCCGCCCCCGGTGACAATGGCTTCGGCAATGGGGCGGAATTTTTGGGCCGTCAGGGGCAGCGCTTTTAACAGCTCGCCCAGCCTCTGCCGCTGGGCCTTGGTGACGGCGTTCACCTTTTCATGGGGCGGGATGCCGGAAAGGGCCACCACCGGGTCAATGAGCTTTTTGGGCAGCAGCCCGTCCAGGGCATTGCAGAAATCCCGGTTTGGCTGGTCGGAAAAATCCCGCACCAGCCTTGCGTCCAGCTGCTGGGGGGTCAGGGCGGGTTTCAGGTCGATGGAAAGGGCGTACCGCCCTTCTTCCATGGGCCGCATCCACACCGAAGCGGAGAGCACCAGCGGCCCGGAAACGCCAAAGTGGGTGAACAGCATCTCCCCCTGTTTTGCAAACACCCTTTTGCCGGTTTGATTGTCGGTCACGGTGAGGGCGACGTTTTTTAAGCTCAGCCCCTGGGCCTGCTTTGGCCAGTCCTCTTTGGTCACAATGGGCACCAGGCTGGCCACCGGCGGGGTAAGGGTATGCCCCGCCTGCTTGGCCAGGGTGTAGCAGCTTCCGTCGCTGCCGGTAGCCGGATAGGAAAGGCCGCCCCCGGCCAGCAAAATCCTGGGGGCAAGAAAGGTTTCCTCCCCCTGCTCGGTGCGGCAGAGGACGCCCTGGGCCTGCCCGTTTTGCAGCAGCAGCTTATGGACATGGGCCCGGTTGAGCAGGACGGCCCCGCTGTCCTTCACATACTGCGTCAGCGCCCTGACCACATCGCTTGCCCGGTCGCTTTGGGGAAACACCCGATTCCCCCGCTCGGTTTTCAGCGCAACGCCCAGCCGTTCAAACAGCGCCATCACATCCTCCGGGGAAAACCGGCTGACGGCGCTGAAAAGAAACCTTCCCCCCCGGGGAAAGGCGGCGATGATCTGCTCCATGCCGGTGTGATTGGTCAGGTTGCACCTTCCCTTGCCGGTAATGGAAAGCTTGCGGCCGGGGCGGTCTTTGTGCTCCAACAGCAGCACCCGCCTGCCGTACTGGGCGGCAGTGGCCGCCGCCATCATTCCGGCCGGGCCCGCCCCCACGACGATGACATCATATTCCATCCGATTCCTCCGCTTTGGCATAGACATCGTATTCCGCCCAGATCTCCTCCAACCGGTCGAACACCCGGCGGGTTTCCTCCTGCCGGCGCTGGCCCACGGCGGCAATCAGGGCGTTGATTAAGCTCAGCGGAGCCACCAGACTGTCCGCAAAGGACACCATATCGCTGCGGGCCAGCAGCAGGTAATCCGCCTGGGCCGCCAGGGGAGAAAATTCGCTGTCGGTAATGGCCACCACCTGGGCGCCGTTTTTCCGGGCATAGCGCAGGGCGTTTACCGTCTTTTTGGAATACCGGGGGAAGGAAATGCCGATGACAATATCCCCCTTCCCCACCCGGAGAATCTGCTCAAACAGCTCCGAAGCGGAGGCGCTTTGAATCAGGCGCACATTGGGCAGCACCAGGCGAAAATAGAAATTGAGGAATCCGGCCAGAAAGGCGGCGCTGCCGCTGGCCAGCAGGTAGACGGTTTTGGCCTGGTGGATGGACTCCACCGCCCCGGCAAAGGCGGCACGGTCGGTTTGCTCCAGGGTGCGGTAGATCTGTTCCACGTCCTTATTCAGCACCTGGTCCAGCACCGGCTCCCCTTCTTCCTGGCGCTTTTCGGCCACCTCCATCCGCTGAAGGCTGGTGAGCTTGCTGCGCACCGTTTCCTGCAAGGCGGCCTGCAGGGCGGGATACCCGTCGTACCCCAATTCAAAGGCAAACCGCACCACAGTGGACTCGCTGACCTGGGCCTGCTGCCCCAGACGGGCGGCGGTGAGATAGGCGGCCTTGCTGTAATGCTCCAAAATATAGTCGGCAATCCGCCGCTGGCTTTTGGAAAACTGGTGATAGCGTTGTTTCAATTCTCCCAATAGATCGGTAGACATACCGGGATTCCCCTCCTGTTATTGCAGGAAGAGGCGGCGGTGGATGCGCCCCTTCCGGAAATGATACCTTTATTGTAAGGCATGGAAGGAAAATTTGCAAGATGGTTGGGGGAGAACTTTGAAAGGGAAGAAAGCAGAAGTCGATTTTAAGATTCCCCGGACAAGGGCCGGCCTTGACAAATTCGGAAAAATGGGTATAATAAAAACAGAAGGACGAAGCCGGAAACGGTGGTCCCCTAAGAAGTTACTAAGAGAAGTAACCGCTTATTTGGCCATGAGCGGTTACTTTCTTTTTGTCAGTTGCAACACCAAAGTGGCTACACCCAGCAAAACCAAGGTATAAGTGAAAAGGTCTCCCCATTCCATCTACCTTTCCCCTCCCTTCTTGACGAAAAGAGGGAATCAAAAGCTGCCCCCCTTTTCGACATTCTGTGCCTAGCACGAAGAAGTGAAAAAATGTATCAGGGAGCCAACCGCTAACCGTTTGGCAGATAAAACCTGCCACGTTCATCCTTCTGCCCCGGTAAATACCAGTAGGCAGAAGCCATGATGGTATTATAGCAAAAAACGGCATTTCATGTCAATCCATTGATTGCTTTACTGCATTTTTGCGGTGCGGGGTTTCTCGACAAGCGGGCAGAAGTCGAGAGCCACCCGCAACCTAGGAAAAAACGGCGTCAGGCGTATGCAGATACGTCAAGCTGTTTTTGACGACGGGAGCAAAAATGCAGCCATGGAGCCAATTTGGAACCCATGGCTCAAACAAGAAGATTGGAAAATGCTCCAATCTCTTGATTTTTTTGCTGCATTTTTGCGGTGCGGGGTTTCTCGACAAGCTGAAAGGACGCCTCGCAGCGTCCTTTTTGCCTTATAGATATGATTCCAAAACAACGGCACCGGGCTTGTTCACGCCCCCGCCTGTTCCCGCTGCTCCAAATACGCTTTGGGCCCTTGTTCAAAGATGTCCCCGCCGGCGGCATCGATGGCCACAATCAGGGGGAACTCATGAAACTCCAGCTTCTTCACCGACTCGCAGCCCAGATCTTCAAAGGCGATGACCTGACAGTCTTTGATGCACCGGCAGGCCAGAGCCCCCGCCCCGCCGATGGCGCAGAAGTACACTCCGCCGTTTCGCTCCACAGCATCCTTCACCGCCTGGGAGCGCTCCCCTTTGCCCACCATGGCGCACATCCCCAGATCCATCAGCCGGGGGGCGTAAGGGTCCATCCGGCCGGAGGTGGTGGGGCCGCAGGACCCGATGGGCAGTCCTTCCGGTTCCGGTGTGGGCCCGGCGTAATAGACCACGCTGCCTTTTAAGGGAAAGGGAGGTTCTTTTCCCTCCTCCAGCAAAGCAAAAATCCGTTTGTGGGCGGCGTCCCTTGCGGTGTAGACAGTGCCGCTTAAAAATACCCGGTCCAAAATGCGAAGCTTGGGGGCAAATTCCGGCAGCTGCCCGGTGGTGAGATGATAGGTTGCCACGATGTGGTCGGCTCCTTTCGATGTATGCTGAGGTAATTTAAAATAGATGGGAGAGGAAGCGGTTGAGGCTGTCCTCTTCCGGCTGGGAATCGATTTTACCGGCGGGCTGCTGGGCTTTGGCCATGCTTTGGTCCAGGGAATGCATCCGCTGTTCCATCTCTTCCAGTTGTCCCATCACCTTGGTGATGGACTGCTCCATTTCCTGATAGAAGGCGTCAAACCGCCGGTTGGCCTGGGCGGAACGGGACTGCACCCCGCTTAAAATCCGCTGAACCTCCTGCTGGGCGTCCTGGATGATCTGGCCGGTGGCCTGCTGCTCCTGCTGCTCCAAAAGCTGCTGGCTGACCTGGGCGGCTTTCTGCATAGCTTCCTGTTGGAGCCGGGCAGCGGCCTGCCGCCCCTCCTCCTCCAGCTGGGCGGCCTTTTCCTTGGCGGCAGCCAAGCCGGTCTGGGCCTGCTGCCTGGCCTGTTCCAGCAGGGCATCGGCGTCCTTTTGCGCCTGGTCGGTAAGCTGGGCGGCCCGCTTTTTCGCTTCCTCCAACAGGGAATTGGCGTCGTACCCCGCCTTTTCCAGCGCCTGGGACTTCTTTTTCTGCTCGTTGATCTGGGAGGTGAGCCGGGTATTTTCATTGCGCAGCTCCAGCAGGTTTTTTTCCATCGAGATGCCGGACTGCTTGAGCCGTTCATTGTCGGCGTTCTGCTGCTTAATCAGCCCGTCCATTTTGTCCGCCCGCTGCTGCTGGCGGGAAAGCTGCTGGCGCAGGGATTCCATTTCCTGCCGGGTTTGTTCCAACTGCCGGCGCACCGATTCGGTGCGCTGTTTTTCTTCGTCCAGCTGCTGCTGATATTCCCGGTTGGCCTCGGCGATGAAATTGGTAACGTCGGCTTTCTTAAAGCCAAACAAGGCGGATTTGAATCCAGTGGGTTCCATGGTCATGCTCCTTTTTCCCAAGTGGAAGTACCGGGCAGCCCTCCGCCCGCAATTATGGTTATTATACTACAAAAAATATAAAAAGGCAACCGAAACAGGGAAAAGCCTTCGGAAAGCAGTTTTGAGATTTTATCACAGGTGAAAAGGCTTCCCCTACAAGGGGAAGCTGGCTGGGCGAAGCCCAGACTGATGAGGTGGCCGGTTTCCGAATGCTTTTCTGTAGACGGAACTTTTTCCTTTCCACCTCATCCGGATGCCTGGGCATCGACCTTATCCCCTACAAGGGGAAGGCTTTGTCCCGATTCATTCACATCTCCCCTTAAGGGGAATACTGCCGTACCCATTGCGTGACTCCTAAGAAATCCCATGGGCTTTCTTAAAAATGGATTTCCATGAGGAAAGCCTTCGCCAAAAGGCAAAAGCCTCGTTCCGGGCGGAAAAACCGGCGCTGCTTCCAAACAAAGCAGCGCCGGCAAAAGTCGGAATATTATGAAACGGTTTCGGCCAAAGCAATCAGCTCTTCGGCGGTCATGGGGGCGGTGCAGCGGATCTCCAGGGTGCAGTACCCGTCGATCCAGCCGATGGAGGCTTCGTCCTCGTCAATGTGCAGAAAAGCGGGATTGCCGTTGACCTGGGCATCCAGAACCGTATTCGGGTCCTGCAATTCCTCCCAGCTCATCTGATGGAAGGGGAAATACAAAGCGCCGTGCCCGGTGCCGTAGGAAAACAGGCTGCTTTCCCCCATGGTGCAGGTATAGGAGATCAGTTCTCCCTGCTGGTCCACATACTTTTCACAGTAATAGCCGTAACGCCCCGGTTCGTTGGAATCGGTATCTTCCAGCGTATATCCCTGGGGAGGAGCGGAAAGATAGAGAAATTCTGCATCTTCCGGAATCTCCGGATTGCCCCGGGAGCCGTAATCCTCCACCTGGGACATGGTCCGGCCATTCTCCAACGTCTCGGTCCATACCCCGCCCCTCTCCAGGCGCAGGGGCTCCGCCGGCTGTTCCACCCGCTGGCGGAGGGTGTTGTAGTCCACGCAGGCCAGAAGTTCCAGCATCTGGTTGATGTCCATGGCCCGGTTGCAGGATAATTGAAGCAGGGACTTGTCATGCACCCAATACACCCCGGTGCGGGTGATCTCCACCTCTTCCCAGTTCTCGTCCCGCTGGGTGGACGGATATTGGTAGTAGATCACCTGGGTATCCCCGAACCACACCTCCGACACCACGGAGGGGTCCAGATAATTGTTGTAGGAAGTGATTTGGGGGCCGGACTCGGTATTGGCCGCCAGAATCCGATGGGTGGCAAAATATTGGGTGAAGGTCAGCACAGCGCCGTCCTCGGTTTGGTATTCGTCTGCGTTGTCGTAATAGCCGTACTCGTTCCGCTCCATGGCGTCCTGGGTCATGATCCATTCCGACGGCGGGGTAAAGGTGTAAAAGGGGGGATCTTCCTCATAAGAAACGGTTTCTTCCATCTCTCCCTTCACGGCGCAGTAAACAATGGAGTTGCCGTCGTCGCTGCGCCAAACTTCAAAGGGCTGGTAGGGTTCGCTTCGTCCCAATACCAGCCAGAGGATGACCCCGGCGGCAGCCACCAGCAGGGCGGCGGGAACAGCGATGAGCAGGATGCGCTTCTTTTTCTTGGTCATGGTCATAGGGGTCACGTCCTTTCCTTTGGGTTACTTCACTTTCTGGGCCAAGGCAATCAGTTCTTCCTCCGTCATAGGGGCGGTGCAGCGGATTTCCAGGGTGCAGTATCCGTCGATCCAGCCGATCTCCGCCACATCCTGGTTGATATGCACAAAGGCGGAGCGGCCGTCGTCCATGGTGACGGTCTTTACCGAGGCGGGATCCTGCAATTCTTCATAGGTCATGGCTGAAAACGGATAATCATCCCGGTTGAAAAATGCCATGGCCATTCCGTGACAGTAAAACTGAATGACCTCTCCCTCTTCATTTTCATACCGGCTTTCTCGGAAAAAGAAACCGGAGGCACTTTCTGTGTCGGAGCGCTCCGACGTAAGCGTATATCCCTGGGGCGGTTGTGACAGGGACGGAAGCTCTGCCGGGGCAGTCACCTGGGGATTTCCCTGAGAATGGTAATAGTAGGTGCCCAGATCAATGTAATGGGTTGTTCGCTCAATTTCGGTGAGAAAGCCGCTGATTTGCAGCGTCAAAGGGGAATACTCCGGCTCCCGAATGGTTTCATAGTCCATCCTGCCCAGCAGTTCCAGCATTTGGTTCACCGGGACATCCGCCTGGTAGGTAATACTGAGCAGGGAGTTTTCATGCACCCAGTACACCATGGTTTGGGCGACCTCCCCTTCCTCATCCAAATCCTGTAGGTAGATGACCTGGGTGTCTCCAAACTGGATTTCCTGAAGGTGATCCGAAGATTCCATCATGTCCATCTTGTAGGGGACTCTCTGTTCCAAAGTAACCGTGCAGTCATTTTCATCCGAATAATCGTCGATGTACCCTGTGCTGTACCGGCTGGCTGTTTTTTCCGCATTGCATGGGTGGGTCCAACCCTCCGGGGCGTTGAAGCCATAAAAGGCCAGCGGCCTTTGGATCTCCTCCCCGGTCTCCAACCCGGTTTGAAGGGTAACTCCCACGATCTGGTTGGTCTGCTGGTCCCGAAGAACCAAAAAGGGCTTTTCCGGTTCCCCCCGCCCCAGCACCAGCCAGAGGATGACCCCGGCGGCAGCTACCAGCAGGGCGGCGGGAACAGCGATGAGCAGAATGCGCTTCTTTTTCTTGGTCATGGTCATAGGGGTCACGTCCTTTCTGAAAATCCGGAATTCTTTCCGTGGATTTTCCCTATCTTAAGTATAACACAGTAGACGTTTTTTGGTGAGCCAAAGTTTTTCCTTGTTTTTGTGCAAAGGGCCAAAGTTTTCGGTTTTTGGGGAAAAGTTGTCTCTTTTTCAGGCGGAAAAGGATTGAAATAAAATAGGGATTTGATTTTGGGAAAAACCGCTGTTCCAGAGCCGGGACGGCGGTTTTCTGTCTTTGAGAGATTTGACAAATCCACCGGCGGCTGTTACAATGTTGCTGAATATCTTACCAAATAAAGAGAGGGAATTTCTATGTCCAATACAGTCCGCACCAGATTTGCCCCCAGCCCCACCGGGTACATGCATGTGGGCAATCTGCGCACTGCGTTATACGCCTATCTGCTGGCGAAAAAGAATCACGGCTCCTTCATCCTCCGCATTGAGGACACCGACCAGGAACGGTATGTGGAAGGGGCGGTGGACATCATCTACAACACCCTGCGCCAGGCCGGCCTGAACTGGGACGAAGGCCCGGACGTAGGCGGCCCGGTGGGGCCCTACATCCAAAGCCAGCGGATGGGGATGTTCAAGGACTACGCCCTGCAGCTGGTGGAAAGCGGCCACGCTTACTACTGCTTCTGCGACAAAGACCGGCTTACCGAGCTGCGGGAAATCCAGCAGGCCAGCGGCATTCCCCCCATGTATGACGGGCACTGCCGCAACCTGTCCAAAGAAGAGATCCAGCAAAAGCTGGACGCCGGGATCCCCTATGTGATCCGGCAGAAGTGCCCCCGGGAAGGCACCACCTCCTTTGAGGACGCTGTGTTCGGCACCATTACCGTGGACAACTCCACCCTGGACGATCAGATTTTGATTAAAACCGACGGCATGCCCACCTACAACTTCGCCAATGTGGTGGACGACCACACCATGGGCATTACCCACGTGATCCGGGGCAACGAATATCTTTCCTCTACCCCCAAATACAACCTGCTGTACCAGGCCTTCGGCTGGGATATCCCGGTGTATATCCACTGCCCTCCGGTGATGAAGGACGCCACCCATAAGCTCTCGAAGCGCAATGGCGACGCCTCCTTTGAGGATCTCATCGCCAAGGGCTATCTCACCGAAGCGGTGGTGAACTACATTGCCCTGCTGGGCTGGGCCCCCAAGGGAGAAAACGAAATCTTTACGTTAGATGAACTGGCTCAGGAATTCGACGTAGCAGGAATCAGCAAATCCCCCGCCATCTTCGACACACAGAAGCTGAAAGCCATCAACGGCGCCTACATCCGCAAGCTGAGCGTGGACGAGTTTTTGGAAAAGGCCCTGCCCTATATCCGCCAGACCTGCAAGCGGGAAGACATCGACCTGAAACTGTTGGCCCAGATGCTCCAGCCCCGCACCGAGCTGTTCACCGATATTCCCGACCAGGTGGACTTCATCGACGCTCTGCCGGACTATGATGTGGAGATGTACCGGCACAAGAAGATGAAAACCAATCCGGAAAACTCCCTGGTCAGCCTGAAAGAACTGCTCCCCGCCCTGGACGCCATCGACCAGGCCCACTGGAACCTGGAAAAGATCCATGAGGTCTGCTTTGAGGTCATCGGCAAATTGGGCGTGAAAAACGGGGTGGTGCTGTGGCCTTTGCGCACCGCCATCTCCGGCAAGCAGTTCACCCCCGGCGGCGGCATCGACCTGGCGGAGATCCTGGGCAAGAAAGAAACCATTGCCCGGATGAAGGACGGCATCGCCCGGCTGGAAGCTGCGGTGGGACAGGAAGGGTAAGACTGTCTCGAAAAGCGCATAACAAATCCCATAAAATCACCCCACACGGTACTCTATGGCCGTGTGGGGTTTTTGCTGCTCCGGCATTGATTTCAAGGCGTTATTTCTTGACAAAAAGCAACATTTTCTGCTATAATCGCCCTATGGCGTTTGCCTACCGGTTTTTGCCGGGGCAGAAGGATAAAACAAACAGCGATAGCGGTTGGCTCCCTCATATGCAAAATTCGTGCCACGGATAAGACGTGAGATTTTGCAGAAATGAAGGTGAGCGATTTCTGAATATGAACAGGGAGTTGGCTTCTCATTTTCTGCAAGGAGAGGGAAGTCATGAGCTACATCCAATGGGAGCAGCTGATCCAGCTTTGGACATTGCAAGTGCAATTCTGGGGCGTTTTATGCTCGGCTGCGGCTTTGGTAACAGCTTACTGGACAAAAAAGAAGTAACCGCTTGACCAGGCAAGTTTAGCGGTTACTCTTTTAACCATATAAACAGGGCCAACTGTTATCAGTTTTACCCTTCTGTTTTTATTATACCCATTTTAGGAAGCCTTGTCAAGGCTGCGCCGCAACCCTGCGGGTTAAGTCAACCATCAATGATAGGTATCCGCATCGGTGAATCCTTCCTGGAAGGATTCCAGATACTTGAAGCTCAAACCCGTTCCCCGGCTGACAGCGCCGATGGGGTCCTCCACCACTTCCACCGGGATCTTGATCTCGTCCCGGATCAAATCATCCAGCCCTTTGATCAGGCTGCCGCCGCCGGTCATATGAATGCCGCTGGTGTAAATGTCCCCCACCAGTTCCGGCGGAGTCTGTTCCAGCACCTGCTTGATCTTTTCCACAATCTTGTCCGCCAAAGGCCGGAGCACTTCGCAGAGGGAAGCTTGGTCCACCTGAATCGCCTGGGGATACACCGTCAACAGGTTCCGCCCCTTTACGGTGCAGGTCACGGAGGGATCGGGCCGGTAGACGCAGCCGATCTGCTTTTTCACATTTTCCGCCATTCGCTGGCCGATGGAAAGCTTGTAGCGGTTGAGGAAAAACCGGATGATCTCTTCGTCAAAGCTGTTGCCCGCCACCTTCAGCGACTGGCTAAGGACAATGCCGTTCATGCTGATCACCGCCACGTCGGTGGTGCCGCCGCCGATGTCCACCAGAAGATTGCCTCTGGGCTCCAAAATATCAATGCCGGCGCCCAGCGCTGCCGCAATGGGCTCTTCGATCAGGTACACCTTGCGGGCGCCCGCCGCCAGGGCCGCCTCCACCACCGCCCGGCGTTCCACGTCGGTGGTGACGCTGGGGATGCAGATCACGATCCGGGGCTTGATTACAAAGTTGCCGCAGACCTGCTTGATGAAGTCCCGAATCATCCATTCGGTAAGCTTGTGGTTGCTGATGACCCCGTCCTTCAGGGGCTTTTCCGCCACGATGTATTCCGGGGTTTTGCCCAGCATATCGTAGGCCTTTTTGCCCACCGCCACCACTTCTTCTGTTTTTTTGTTGTAGGCCACAATGCTGGGCTCGTTGAGTACGATCCCTTTATCACTGCGGCAGATCATGATCTTGGTCGTGCCTAAGTCGATACCGATATCAAATGAAGCCATAAAAACTGCTTCCTTTCTGTGAAAATCCCAAACGATTCCAGAGGAAAACCGCAAATATTTGTTTTACGGATGTTTCAGCTTGTCGAAAAAGTTCGATGGCGCAGAAACCCTCTCCGCCTCACTGCGCTGGGCACCTAAGCATGGCTTTGCCATGTTGCCCATAGGGAGAGGCATTGACAGAAAATCTTTTTCCCTGCAAAAAAGTATGATTATATAAAACAATTCAACCAGGGGCTCCCCCATTGGGGGAGCTGGCCGGGCTCGAAGAGGCCGGACTGAGAGGGCAAAATTTACGGCAAAGAAAGGTTTTTCTACAGTCTGAAATATTCGTGTTACGGATATTTGTATTGTAGCATATTTCCCGACCTTTCGTCAACTCTCCAGATACGCTTCCAGCAGCTTTCCCAGGTTGGTAAACCGCACGCTTTTGCGGTTGTTTTCCACCATAAATTTCAGCCGCCCCACATCCCCCACCAGCACCAGCAGCTTCTTGGCCCGGGTCATGGCGGTGTACAGCAGGTTGCGGTAATATAATTTGTCGTATCCTCCCAAAATGGGCATCACAACAGCGTCAAATTCGCTCCCCTGGCTTTTGTGGACGGTGATGGCATAGGCCAGTTCCAGTTCGGCGGCCATCTGGAAGGTATAATAGGCGATCCGCCCGTCGAAGTCAATGGCGGCGGTTTTGCTGCCGGGGTCAATCATTCGGATAATGCCGATGTCCCCGTTAAAGATCCCCTCCCCGTCTTCGCTGCCCCGCTTCCAGGGAATGTTGTAATTGTTTTTGGTCTGCATGACCTTATCCTGCTCCCGGTAAAGGTATCCCATGCTCTGGAATTCCCCCTTGGAAGGGCTCGGGGGATTGAGCAGATTTTGCAGCATGGTGTTCAGCTGCATGGTGCCCACGCTGCCTTTGCGCTGGGGGCAGAGCACCTGTACCTGCTCCATGGCGTCCAGGTCGTAAGCTTTCGGCAGCCGGTGCGCCGCCAGATCCGCCACCAGCCCGGCGGCCGCCACGGGATTTTTCTGGGGAAGAAAAAAGAAATCCTCCGCTCCCTGCCGGGAAAGATCCGGCATCTGCCCCGCCACCACGGCGTGGGCATTGGTGATGATCCGGCTTTTGGCCGCCTGGCGGAACACCTGGGTCAGCCGCACGGTGGGGATGGCCTGCTGCTGCAGCAGATCCCACAGCACATTTCCCGCCCCCACGCTGGGAAGCTGGTGGTAATCCCCCACCAGGATCAACCGTCCGCCGGGCTTAACCCCCCTTAGCAGCGCTTCCATCAACAGGGTATCCACCATGGACATCTCGTCCACCACCACTACATCCGCCTTCAACGGATTTTTCTCGTTGCGCCGGAAGGAGAGCAGCTCCCCATCAAAATCCACCTCCAGCAAGCGGTGGACGGTTTTGGCTTCCCGGCCGGTGATCTCGCTCATCCGCTTGGCCGCCCGGCCGGTGGGGGCGCACAGGGCCAGGGCGCAGCCATGCTGCTCCAACAGGTCCAGCATTCCGTTTAGGGTGGTGGTTTTGCCGGTGCCGGGGCCGCCGGTGAGGATCAGCACCCCCCAGGAAAAGCAGTCCAAAATAGCCCGGCGCTGAAGGGTCTCATACCGGATCCCGTGGGCGGCTTCCCAATCGTCCACCGCCTGTTCCAGCCCCCTGGGGGGCGTCAGTTCCACCCGGAGCATACCCGCTATCCGGGCGGCAATGTACTGCTCCGCCAGATAATATTCCGGCAAAGACACCGTGGCCCTGCCCAATTCACAGCGGCAAAGCTGCTGCTGTTCCAATCCGGTTTCCAAAGCCTGCTCCACCAGTTCCAAAGGCTGCTCCAAAAGCTTGGCGGCGGTGGCCGCCAGCCGGTCCTGGGGTAGGGTGGTGTGGCCGTTTTGCAGGTTGTGGGTCAGGGTGTACCGCAGCCCGGCAATGAGCCGCTCCTGGCTGTCCATGGGAAGGCCGAAGGCTTTGGCCATGGCGTCGCAGGTGGGAAAAGGCACCCCGAACCGCACGTCGCAGGCCAGATAGGGATTCTTTTTCAGCAGGGTGACCGCCATCTCCCCATAAGCTTTAAAGAGGCTCACCGCCTGGGCGGAACTCACCCCATAGGGGGTGAGCAGCAAAAGCAGGCTCTGCACCCCGAACACCTGGCGGAACTGCTCCAAAAATCCATCCAGCTTCTGCTGGGAAATGCCTTTGATCTCCAATAGCCGCTGAGGGGTTTGGTCCATCACCATCAGGGTATCGTCCCCAAAGGCCTCCACCAGCTGCCGGGCCAGCTTGGGGCCGATCCCCTTGATCACCCCGCCGGCCAGATACTTTTCAATGGCCTTGGCGGTGCTGGGTAGGGTGCGGGTGCAGAGCTCCACCTTAAACTGTTCCCCGTACACCGGGTGCTGGGTGAACCGCCCCCGAAGGGTGACCTCCTCCCCCTGGGTGATCTGGGGCATCTCTCCCACGGCGCTGATCAGGGTGCCCTGGGCGTCCAGCTCGATGACGGCAAAGCCGGTGTCCGCATTGGCAAACACCACCTCTTCCACCACGCCGGAAAGCTGGTCCAGTTCTTGTTTTCGCAATGCCATGGGAACACCTCCTTGCTCCATTCGGATGAAAATCCCAACTTGACAAAGTTGTGGGAAATCAGTATAATAAAAACAGAAGGGCGAAACTGGATAGATTCTGAACATCTATCTATAACGGTTAAGCCTCAGATGGACTAATAAGTAGCCGCTCTAAGTGCCAAATGAGCGGCTACTTCTTTTTTGTCCGGTTTTGCACAAGAGCCCAAATGGATACTGCAATCAAAATAATCTGCAGTACTTGGTCCCATGTCACATAAGACATTCCGATTCTCCCTTCCTGAGAAAGGAAGAATCGATGTACCGAACATCATCGAAACACCTCCTTTCATCCGTCTCACGCCGCAAACGTGGCAAGAAAAAAGATGAATGAAGGCTTAACCGCTGCCGTTATTCTTTCACCCTTCTGCCCTGGTAAAACCAGTAGGCAAGTTCGCTCGGTTTTTGCGCAGCAAAAGGTTGCCCATGCTTTCCGGGCAACAAGAGCGGACTGAAAGCCGTAAC
>CASDQY010000137.1 GCA_949282975.1 uncultured Oscillospiraceae bacterium
CCGGCTGGGGATTGGTGTTTGGATTCATGTTGGTTTCCATAATAATTCTCCTTGTTGACTATGGCGAAGAAGGAATGATGTTTTCGGCACAGGCGCATAAGCCATAAGCCAGTTTACTACATTTTATCATATTTATATTCCTCTGACAAGATGAAAGGGAAAGCAGAACCCCCTTTTTTGCCAAACAAACCCGCAAAGGAAAAAGAGAATTTATTCACTGTTACGAAATGCGGAAAAAACCATGGAAAAAAATGCGGGAAAGGATATAATAAGGAAGAATATAGTTAAGCAAAGACCTGTGCAAAGGAGAATGGACTTGATTCGCAGCGACGTGAGAAACATTGCTATTGTGGCCCACGTGGACCACGGCAAGACAACTTTGGTGGACGAAATGCTCAAGCAGGGCGGCGCCTTCCGGGAAAACCAGGTGGTGCAGGACCGTGTCATGGACAGCAACGCCCAGGAACGGGAACGGGGCATTACCATTTTAGCCAAAAACACTTCCGTCCACTATAAGGGAACCAAGATCAATATCATCGACACCCCCGGCCACGCCGATTTCGGCGGAGAGGTGGAACGGGTGCTGAAAATGGTGGATGGAGTTCTGCTGTTGGTGGACTCCTTTGAAGGCACGATGCCTCAGACCCGGTTTGTGCTGCAAAAAGCGCTGGAACTGGGCCATAAGATTATCATTGTAGTCAATAAAATTGACCGTCCCGACGCCCGTTTGGACGAGGTGGAGGACGAAGTACTGGAGCTGCTGATGGATCTGGACGCCACCGACGAGCAGTTGGACAGCCCGGTGGTGTACTGTTCCGGCCGGGAGGGAATTGCCACTTTGGACTATCATCAGAAGGGTGCGGATCTGACGCCTCTCTTTGACGCTATTTTGGAACACATTCCGGCGCCGGAAGGGGAGGAAACAGCTCCCTTCCAGATGCTGATTTCTTCGGTGGATTACAACGATTATGTGGGCCGGATCGCCATCGGCCGGATCAGCCGGGGAACGCTGCGCCAGAATCAGGAGGTCATGGTCTGCGACTACCACAACCCCAAGCGCCGTTATAAGAGCAAAGTGGTGAACATGTATCAGATCGAATCCCTGAAGCGGGTACCCTGCACCGAAGCAACGGTAGGCGATATTGTCTGCATCTCCGGCATTGATGATCTCACCATCGGGGACACCCTCTGTGATCCCAACGATGTGGAGCCGGTGGAATTTGTGCAGATCAGCCAGCCCACTGTGGAAATGACCTTTTCCGTAAATGATTCCCCCTTTGCCGGGCAGGATGGCAAATACGTTACGTCCCGGCAGCTTCGGGAACGGCTGATGAAGGAACTGCTTCGGGATGTTTCCCTTCGGGTGGAGGAAACCGACAGCACCGATAAGTTTGTTGTGTCCGGCCGGGGAGAAATGCATCTTTCCGTTCTCATTGAAAATATGCGCCGGGAGGGGTATGAGCTTCAGGTGAGCACCCCCCGTGTGCTGTACCGCACCATCAACGGCAAACAGTGCGAGCCCATTGAGCGGCTGGTGGTGGATGTGCCGGAAGAATATATGGGCGCCGTGATGGAGAAGATGGGGGTGCGCAAGGGCGAGCTTCAGCATATGACCCCTCAAGGCAGCCGGATGCGGATTGAATTTCTGGTGCCCTCTCGGGGCCTGTTCGGTTACAAGAGCGAATTCCTCACCGATACCAAAGGGGAGGGAATTATGAGCTCGGTGTTTGAGCGGTATGAGCCTTATAAAGGAGAGATCGCCAAACGGACCACCGGCTCCCTGATTGCCTATGAAGCCGGCGAAAGCGTTACCTATGGCCTGTTCAACGCCCAGGAACGGGGCACCCTGTTTATCGGTGCAGGCGTTCCGGTGTATGAAGGTATGGTCGTGGGCCAGTCTCCCAAAGCGGAGGATCTGGTGGTGAATGTCTGCAAGAAGAAGCAGCTTACTAACACCCGGGCTTCCGGCAGCGATGATGCCTTGCGGTTGATTCCGCCCAAGGTAATGAGCCTGGAACAGTGCCTGGAATTTATCAACGACGATGAATTGGTGGAGGTTACTCCCCATCATCTGCGGATCCGCAAAGCAATTTTGGATAACGTGCAGCGGGCAAAGCAGAGAGCGAAGAAATAAACTTCAATTATATATGGAAGCAAAAGCATACCGGTACCGGCCTTTTGAGCCAGTGCCGGTATGTTTTGTTTCCAAAAGAGTAACAGAATGCCCGGCGTTTTCCAAAAAGAATAACAAAGATTGTAACTTTTTTCAGGGCACCGAATGCGATTTTGAAGGAAAGCGGGAAAATCACACCGCAAAACCAACTTTTTCATACATACTATTTGTATAATAAAAGAAAGAACATACTATAAGTATAATATAATTACAAAAAGAAGCGAATTTTTCGGATTTTAAATTTGGATGCTTTTTTGTAGGAATGCACAAAAGATATTGTCGATTGTTGTGCAAATTCAAGAATCATCCTGCAAAAATACGAAAAAAATCAGGATTTCGCCCCAAAAATCACCTAATAAATGGGAATTATTCACAGAAAAAGGAAACCGAAAAACTTGACAAGATGGAAGCGGATTACTATAATGATTGCAAATTGGTAACAAGAATTACAAAAACACGTAAGCGAAGATTTAACTTACAACTCTCCAACATTACGAAACACAGGAAATAAGGAGTTTATTATCATGAGACTGGAATGCAAATGGCTCAAGGCCCACAAAGAGATCCTCTGCAAAGTTGTCTCTGCGGTTCTGATGGTTGCTATTATGACCACAGTGCTTACCGGCCTGACCGCTGCGGAACAGGAAGTAAACATTCATGAAAACGGAACGGTTTATTCCCGTTATACGGTGTACACCGATCCGGAAAAGATTCTGGAAAGCCAGGGCATCGTTTTGGAAGAGGGAGACGAATATGTCTTCTCCGGTTTTGAAGACGGCGTGGCAGATCTTACCGTTATGCGTGCGTTCCGTGTGGATGTCCAGGCAGACGGCCAGACCACCGAAGTAAAGATGGCCAGCGGTACTGTGGCTGACGCTTTGGCGAAAGCCAACATTACGGTTGGGGAAGATGACCTCATCAATGTTGCCATGGATGAAGCGGTGTTTTCCGGCATGACCATTGTGGTCAACCGGGTGACCTATACCCAGGAAGATACGGTGGAATCCATTCCTTACGACACCGTGGAAAACGGTACCCTTTCCACTCCCTACAGTACCTATGTAGAAACCGTTGCCGGTGAAAACGGCGAAAAGGTGGTTACCACCCAGTACCGTTATGTGGACGGTGTGCTGACCGACAGCGAAGTCATCAATGAAGTGGTGACCAAGCAGCCGGTAAGCCGAGTTCTGGATGTGATGGAACAGTATTATGTAGGTGGCGAACTGGTACAGGCGGAAACCTCTCCGGTTGAGTTGGATGCAAACGGGATCCCTGTGAACTATAGAAGCAAGGTCACCGGTAAGGCAACGGCATACTCTGCCCTGGGCCGGCCCACTTCTCTTACCCCCGGCGCTGTGGCGATGGATTTGAGCAAATACCCCAAGGGAACTGAGTTGTACATCGTTTCCAGCGATGGCAGCTATGTTTACGGTTACTCTGTGGTGCGGGATACCGGCGCTTTTGTGTACAACGGCAGCGGCGTTTTGGTGGACTGCTTCTTCAACACCTATGAGGAAAGCGTACAGTTCGGTGCGAAAACTGTGGATGTTTACGTTCTGTAATAACAACTGAAATTTTTACTAAAAGGACCTTCTTCGGCGGCTGGAAACAGTGGCCCGGGGGAGGTTTTCTTTTTTGACAGGAAAACCCGGAAGCTGAATTGCTTCCGGGTTTGGTACAAATTTGAATTTAAGCCTGGAAATGGGCTTCCATATATTCCTTTGCTTTGAGGGTGACCTGATGAATCTGCTGGTCGATAAAGTGGTCCCCGTACCAGATTTCATGGGCCACCGCTGCCTGCCAAACCAGCATGGACAAGCCGCCTTTGGCGGGAATACCCAGGGACAGTGCGGTCTGCACCAATTTGGTTTCGTATGGATTGTATACCAGATCAAATACCGCTTCCGCTTTTTGGATCACCTCCGGCGTGACCGGACAGCCGTCCACGTGAGGATACATCCCCACCGGAGTGGCGTTGATCAGAAGCCGGTAGGAACCGTTTGGCTCATCCAGCAGGCAGTTTTGAATTTCCGCATCGGGGCAGATGGTCAGAAGCCGCTGTTTTAAAGCGGCGGCCTGTTCCACGTCCTCTTTGCGCACCGCAATGGTAAGGGGAGAACCTGCCAAAATCACTTCCGTGGCAATCATGTTGGCCACGCCGCCGCTGCCCAGCATCAGCACCGGCCCTTGAGAAAGTTCTGCGCCTAAGCTGCGGATGCCGTGAAGAAATCCGTCTACATCGGTGTTGTGGCCGATGTATCCGCCGTCCTTTATCTCTACCGTGTTTACCGACTGATAGAGTTCGGCTTTTTCCGACAGCTGGGTCAGGAAGGGGATAACCGCCACCTTGTAAGGAATGGTGATGTTGAACCCCGCCCGGGTGAGCAGTTTCGGCACTTCCGTTTCCAGGTTTTCCGGCGGCACATCGTACAGGTCATACGGCTGGGGCCGCCCGGACAGCTCAAATAATGCCTGGTGAATGAATGGGGACATGGAGTGCCCTAAAGGATGCCCCAACAGCCCGTGGCCGGGAATTTGCGAATTGGTTGTCACAGTCCCAGAACCTCCAGCGCTTTTTGGTAGCTCTTTTCATCTTCCACGTTCATGGCTTCCACACCGCTGAGGGTCTTTTTCACCAGGCCGGTGAGAACCTTGCCGGGGCCGCATTCCACAAAGGTGTCGTAGCCTGCCTGCTGCATATTGCCCAGTTCCGTGGTGAACCGCACCGGGGAGACGATGTGTTTTGCCAGATAGCCCGGCATATCGCTCACGTCGGTGAGAAGTTCGCCGGTCAGGTTGCAGTAAAAATCTTTCTTGGGGGCGGAGAAGGGGATGTCCTTGATTTTTTCATAGAAAGCATCCCCCGCAGGCTGCATCAGTTTGGAATGGAAGGCGGCGCTTACGGCCAGCTTCACACAGCGCCGTGCACCCATTTCGGTAAATTTGGCAATGGCGGCGTCTACAGCGGCGGTTTCGCCGGCAATGACGGTTTGCACCGGGCTGTTGTAGTTGACGGGAACCACATACCCCTCCACCTGGGCACAGCCTTCCTCCACCTGCTGGGGGGTAAGGCTCAAAATGGCGCACATGCTGCCGGACTGGTGTTCGGCGCATTCCTGCATACAGGCCGCCCGTTCTTTGATCAGGCGGAAACCGTCCTCCATGCTTACCATGCCGGCGGCCACCATGGCGGCGTATTCGCCCAGGGAATGCCCGGCGGCGCCGTCGAAGGTAAAGCCGGCTTTTTCCATGGCTTTTAAAGCCACCAGGCTGGTGGTGAAGATGGCGGGCTGGCTGATTTTGGTTTGGGCCAGGGTGGCGGCATCAGCTTCCAGGCAGAGCTGCTTTAAATCCATGCCGGTAATGTCGCTGCCGCACTCATAAATAGCCTCTGCTTCCGGGCAGAGGGCTAAAAGCTGTTTGCCCATCCCCTCATACTGAGAGCCTTGTCCGGAGCACAATAACATTGTTTTGCTCATTTTTTTGCCTTCCTTTCCGTCGGGACGCTTTTTATTTTGTGATGTTATGTGATTCCCTCTGGATTTTGCAATCGCTTTTCCGGTGCTTGGCCGGCGGGAGAGGGGATCATGGATTCGGCTTGGCCGATACCTATATTATACCGAAACCAAAACAAAAAAGAAACCCCGTTCCCGAAAACTGGGCACCCTCCCAAAAATTCGGCCCGGTTTTTAGGTAATCTGCCTACATCTGGGGAAAATCTGAAAAAAATACCGTCGTTCTGGTGGTTGCAACCACTCAAAAATATGTTATAATGGACAAGAAGAAAAAAAGTGTCTAATATCTCGATGCTTTTTGGAGCAAAAAAGCTGTCGTTTCCGCATTGGAAAGGGTTGGCAACTTCAATGGATTTGTGCTATACTTAATTTATCGGAATCGATCAGCAGATACACCAAAGAAAGAGAATCCTGACAAGGGAGGAACACTATGGGCATTTCCATTTTGGGGGCAGGCAGTTGTCTGCCGCAGCAACAGGTGGACAACCATGCGTTCGAGTCTTTTATCGAAACTTCGGATGAATGGATCACCACCCGCACCGGCATTCAGTGCCGGCGGATCTCCGATGGGATCTTGACCTATCAGATGGGGGCAGAGGCTGCCCGACAGGCGTTAAAAAACGCCGGCACAGCGCCGGAAGAGATTGACATGGTCATCGCTACCACCGTCACCGCAGATACCACCACCCCCAGCCTGGCCTGTCTGGCTGCGGCGGAAGTGGGAATTCGAACCGCACCCTGCATGGATTTAAACGCCGCCTGCACCGGTTTTGTCTATGCGCTGGATGTGGCGGAAAAGTATCTCCGGGTTGGCGCAGCTAAAAAAATCCTGATCCTTTCCGCCGAGATGATGAGCCGGATCGTCAATTTTAAAGATCGTTCCAGCTGCGTGCTGTTCGGCGATGGCGCCGCCGCTGTGGTGGTAGGTCCGTCGGACAAGATGTATCATTCCTGGCTGGCCTGTAATTTGGACGGCCGGTATAAAATTTTCTCCAAAGCCACCAGTTCGGAGAACCCCTTCCGTCAGAAGGATTTCGACTGGCCGGAAGAGGTGTCCCATATGCAGCCCGGCTTGATGGAGATGGCGGGAAACGAAGTCTATCGTTTTGCCACACAGGCCATGCCCGAAGCCGTGCAGCGCTGCTGCGAAAAAGCCGGCATCACTCCGGACCAGCTGGACCGGATCATTCCCCACCAGGCGAACCTGCGGATTATCCGCACTGCCATGAAGCATCTGGGTTTGCCGGAGGAAAAGGTACACATCAACATTCAGCATTACGGCAATATTTCCAGCGCCTGCATTCCCCTGTCCCTCTGGGAGCTGGAGCAGTCCGGCGAACTCCATCCGGGTGATAAGATCTGCCTGGTGGGCTTCGGTTCCGGATTGACCTACGGCGCCGCCGTATTGGAATGGTAATGCTGAACAAATAAAATCTTTGTAAAACAACATGAAAAGGAGTCAGAAGTTATGAGTAAGACTGCATTGATCACCGGCGCATCGCAAGGTCTGGGCGCAGCCATGGCCCTTCGTTTGGCGAAAGACGGCTTTAACATTGCCATCAACTGCCGTGGCGAGTACGAACTGGAAAACGGCGGCAAGCAGACCCAGCAGGCTTGCCAGGAATTTGGCGTGGAAGCAGAATGCTTCCTGTGTGACGTTTCCAAATTTGAAGCCTGCAAAGAAATGGTAGCGGCTGTCAAAGAGCGATTCGGCACTATTGACGTGTTGGTCAACAATGCCGGCATTACCAAGGACGGCCTCATTGCCCGGATGAGCGAAGAACAGTTTGATATCGTCACCTCTGTGAACTATAAGAGCGTGTTCAACATGATCCGCCACGTAACCCCGGTGATGATGAAGCAGCGCAGCGGCCGGATCATCAATGTGTCCAGCGTTTCCGGCGTGTACGGCAACCCCGGCCAGTTCAACTACTCCGCCACCAAGGCGGGCATTGTGGGCATGACCCTCACCGCCGCCAAGGAGCTGGGCGGCCGAAACATCAATGTAAACGCCATTGCTCCCGGCTTCATCCGCACCCCCATGACCGACGTGCTCACCGATGAGCAGAAGAAAGCCGCCGAAAGCGTAGTGGCCCTGAAGCGGTTTGGGGAACCGGAAGAGGTTGCCAGCGTGGTTTCTTTCCTGGCGGGACCGGATTCCAGCTATGTGTCCGGACAGGTCATCGTCATTGACGGCGCCATGTCCATTTAACCCTATTTATAAAAGAAGATCAAGGAGGCAGCAAGATGAATCGAGTAGTCATTACCGGTATCGGTATGGTCAGCCCCATCGGAAACGACAAGGAAACCTTTTGGAACAATGTGAAAAACGGTGTCTGCGGGATTCGTCCCATTGAAAACATCGACGTATCCGATCTGCCGGTAAAGGTGGCGGCTCAGGTTTTGGATTTCGATCCCCTGCGCTGCTTTGACAAAAAAGAAGTCCGCCGCACCGACCCCTTCACCCAGTATGCTGTGGATGCCGCCCTGCAGGCGGTGGAAGACTGCGGAACCAAATTTGAAGATCTGGATCCCTTCCGCATCGGCGTCATCGTGGGCAGCGGCATCGGCGGTTTCCATTCCACCGACGCTGAGTTCCCCAAGTTTTTGGAAAAGGGCCCCCGCCGGGTCAGCGTGTTCTACATCCCCGAAATGATTGCCAATATGGCGGCCGGCACCATCGCCATCCGCACCGGCTTTAAGGGGGTCAACTATGCTCCGGTAACTGCCTGCGCCACCGGCAGCCACGCCATCGGTGAAGCTTTCCGCAACATTAAGCACGGCTATCTGGATGCCTGTGTGGCGGGTGGCAGCGAAGCGGCCATCATCCGCTTTTCCATTGCCGGATTTGACAATATGCAGGCTTTGACCCACGCCACCGATCCCAACCGGGCTTCCATCCCCTTTGACGCCGAACGCTCCGGCTTCGTCATGGGCGAAGGCGCCGGCATTGTGATGTTGGAAGAGCTGGAGCACGCCAAAAAGCGCGGCGCCCATATCTATGCGGAAGTTGTGGGTTACGGCGCCACCGGCGATGCCTACCACATGACCAGCCCGGATCCGGAAGGAGAAGGCGCCGCCATGGGCATGAAGCTGGCTTATCAGGAAGCGGGCATCACTCCCGATCAGATTGATTACATCAATGCTCACGGTACCTCCACCCATCTGAACGAAAAATACGAAACCATCGCCATTAAAAAGGCTCTGGGGGAAGAAGCGGCTTATAAAGTTATGGTCAGCTCCACCAAATCCCTCACCGGGCACATGCTGGGCGCTGCCGGCGGCATCGAAGCCATCATCTGCGCCAAGGCCCTGGAGGAAGGCTTTGTTCCCGGCACCACCAATTCCAGCATTCCCGATCCGGAATGTGATCTGAACAATATGTTTGACGGCCCGGTGGAAAAGGACATTCACTATGCCTTGTCCAATTCTCTGGGCTTCGGCGGACACAACGCCACTCTCTGCCTGAAAAAGTACGAAGGCTGATTTCACAGCAAACAGGATTTGGAAAGAAAGGATGGAAAGATCATGGGGTTCTCGGTAAAAGAAATTAAAGATTTGATGGACAAGATGCAGCAGACCGGCCTGGGCGAGCTGGAAGTGGAAGACGAAGGCTACACCCTGAAGCTCTCTGCCAAAAAAGCCAAAAAGACGGTGGAAAACGTAGTGATGGCGCCCACCGCTCCCGCCACTGTGGTCAGCGCCGCCCCGTTGGCGGCTGCTCCGGTAGCGGCGACCCCTTCTGCTGCCGCTGCTGCGCAAACCGATGAGGAAGAGACCGAAGAGGCCGCCAAAGAGGATGAGGGCACTGTAGTGACCGCTCCCACGGTGGGCACCTTCTATTCCGCACCCGGCCCGGATAAACCGGCGTTTGTAAAGCCCGGCCAGGCAGTGGGCAAGGGAGACGTGCTGTACATCATTGAAGCCATGAAGGTCATGAATGAGATCAAGAGCGAAATGGACGGCACCATCGGCAAGATCTTTGTGAAGAATGGCGATCCGGTGGAATTCGGCCAGCCGATCCTCACCATTGTGTAAGAGAGGAGGAACCATTATGGCCCTGTTAAATCTGGAACAGATCAAGGAAATCATCCCTCACCGTGATCCGTTTCTGCTGATTGATGAAGTGGAAGAGCTGGAACCCGGCGTTCGGGTGGTGGCGAAAAAGCACATGAAGGAAGACGAATTCTGGTTTAAGGGACACTTTCCCCAAAAGCCGGTAACCCCCGGTGTGCTGATGATCGAAATGCTGGCTCAGGCAGGCTGCGTCTGCGCTTTGTCTTTGCCGGAAAACAAAGGAAAGATCGGCTTCTTTGCCGGCATTGACAAAGCCCGGTTTAAGGGCATGGTTCTGCCCGGCGATACCCTGACCCTGGAAGTCACCATGGAACGGTGGCGGGGTCCCATCGGATTCGGCAAAGCGGTCGCCACCAACCAGGACGGCAAGAAAGTGGTTGTAGCGGAGATCAGCTTTGCATTGGGCAACTGATTTCACCGGAAAGAAGGTTTCAGCGCAATGTTTAATAAGGTTTTGATTGCAAACCGGGGTGAAATTGCGGTGCGGATCATCCGGGCCTGTCGGGAGATGGGCATTCGGACGGTGGCGGTGTATTCCACGGCCGATAAAAACGCTCTGCATGTGCAGCTGGCTAACGAAGCGGTGTGCATTGGTCCTGCCGCTACCAAGGACAGCTACCTGAACATCCCTGCCATTCTGTCGGCGTGCAGCATCACCAATGCCGAAGCAATCCATCCCGGGTTTGGGTTTTTAAGCGAAAGCAGCAAGTTCTGCCAGGCTTGTGAAAAGTGCGGCATCAAATTCATCGGCCCCCGGCACGAATCCATTGATCTGATGGGGGACAAAGCCGAAGCAAAGGCCACCATGAAGCGGGCCGGTGTTCCGGTGATTCCCGGTTCCGACGGTGAACTGGAAAGCGTGGAGCAGGCCAAGGAAATTGCCGCACGGATCGGTTATCCCGTGATGGTGAAAGCCAGCGCCGGCGGCGGCGGACGGGGAATCCGTTATGTCGCCAAGGAAGAAGACCTGGAAGAAGCCATGGCAACGGCGGCGGAGGAAGCCAAAAACTTCTTCGGCAATCCGGGCTTGTATCTGGAAAAGTTTATCGTCAACCCCCGGCATGTGGAGGTGCAGTTGCTGGCGGACAGCCACGGTAACGTGATCCATTTGGGTGAACGGGACTGCTCGGTGCAGCGCCGCCATCAAAAGGTGCTGGAGGAATCTCCCTGCCCGGTTATGACGCCGGAGCTGCGGGAAAAAATGGGCAATGCCGCTGTGTTGGCGGCAAAGGCCAGCGGCTATGAAAATGCCGGTACGGTGGAGTTTCTGCTGGACATCAATAATGATTTCTATTTTATGGAGATGAACACCAGAATCCAGGTGGAACACCCGGTTACCGAAGCCGTTACCGGTGTGGATATCGTCAAAGAACAGATCCGCATTGCTGCGGGACTGCCTTTGGCGTTCCGGCAGGAGGACATCCACGTTACCGGCCATGCCATTGAGTGCCGGATCAATGCGGAGAATCCCAAGATGGGCTTTTTGCCCAGCCCCGGCCGGATTACCTCTTTGAACCTGCCCGGCGGACCCGGAGTACGGATTGACAGCGCCGCTTATCAGGGCTGCGAAATTTCTCCTTACTATGACAGTATGATTGCCAAGTTGATTGTACATGCCCACAACCGGGAATCCGCCATTCGAAAGATGAAATCTGCTCTGGCGGAATTTCTGGTCGAGGGAGTGGACACCAACATTGACTATCATTTGGCCATTCTTCGAGATGAAGCCTTTGTAGAGGGCCGGATCGACAACAGCTATCTGGACCGCCGCAAGGATCTGCTGGACTATTAAACGCCGATTTTTGCAGGCAATGGCAGAAAATTTCTATTTTCTACTGGACAAACCCTTCCAGATAGGGTACACTAAGAGAAGAATTGGATTTTAGGCAAGGAGGAAGCGGTTTTGTTAGAGGATTTATTTAAAACAGTAAAATCCCGCTTTGAAGCGGATTCAGCTGCGGATCGAAAAAGCAGCAAGGTCGCCATTCCCCAGGACTTGATGTTTAAGTGTCCCCGCTGCGGCCACGTAATGTTTATGGATGATTTTCTGGGGGCCAGCAAGGTTTGCTCCAACTGCAATTACCATGCCCGGCTCACCGCCAAAGAACGGCTGAAAATCACCATCGACAAGGACTCCTTGGTGGAGTACGATGCAACGATGACAAGTAAAAACCCTATTAACTTTGAAGGTTATGAGGAAAAGGTGGCGTCTTTGCAGGAAAAAACCGGCATGCGGGATGCTGTTATCACTGGAGAATGCACCATCAAGACCAAACCCTGCGTTGTCGGCGTCATGGATTCTCACTTTATGATGGCCAGCATGGGCAGCGTGGTGGGCGAAAAGATCGCCAGAGCCTTTGACCGGGCCACCGAAAAGCGGTTGCCGGTGATTTTGTTCACCGCTTCTGGCGGCGCCCGGATGCAGGAGGGGATTTTATCCCTGATGCAGATGGCCAAGACCAGTGCGGCGGTGAAGAAGCACAGCGATGCGGGACTTCTTTATATTACCGTTTTGACGGACCCCACGACAGGTGGCGTCACCGCCAGCTTTGCCTCTTTGGGCGACATTATCATTGCCGAACCCAAGGTGCTGATCGGCTTTGCCGGACGGCGGGTTATTGAAGGAACCATTCGGCAGAGACTGCCCGATGATTTCCAGTCGGCAGAATTTTTGTTGCAGCATGGCTTTGTAGACATGATTGTGGAACGCAAGAATATGCGCCGGACCTTGTCCAAGCTGCTGCGGCTCCACGGATATAAGGGGGAAACGGCCTGATGAGCAACGCATGGAACAAAATGGAAATTATCCGCCATAAGGATCGTCCCACGGTACTGGATTATATTCCTGCGATTTTTACGGATTTTTATGAAATGCACGGCGACCGGTATTACGGCGATGATGCAGCGATTATGGCGGGGATTGCCCATCTCAAAGGCGTGCCGGTGACGGTGATTGCCGAGGTCAAAGGGCGGAATTTTGAAGAGAACCAGAAGAGCAACTTTGCTATGCCCCACCCCGAAGGTTACCGCAAAGCATTGCGGCTGGCAAAGCAGGCTGCAAAATTCGGCCGTCCGGTGATCTGCTTTGTGGACACGCCCGGCGCTTACTGCGGTGTGGAAGCGGAAGAACGGGGCCAGGGCGAGGCCATTGCCCGGAACCTGTATGAGCTGATCACGCTGCCCACCCCCATTATTACAGTGGTATTGGGGGAAGGCGGAAGCGGCGGCGCACTGGCCTTGAGCATCTGCGATGAATTGGCTATGCTGGAGAATGCAGTGTATTCGGTTATTTCTCCCCGTGGTGCAGCCAGCATTCTCTGGAAGGATCCCGCTCGGGAGCAGGACGCAGCGGAAGCGCTGAAGATTACTGCCGATGATTTGAAGATGCTGGACGTTGCAGACACCATTATTTCCGAGCCGGTAGGCGGTGCGCACAACAATCCTGTGCAAATGGCCGAAAATCTTCAGGAATATTTGGTAAGCACTGTGAAAAAATTATCCCAGGTACCTATTGAAAAGTTGCTGGCGAATCGCTATAATAAGTTCAGAAATGTCGGCGACGTTGACGAATGATATGAACAGGGCATCCGCTCTGTTGATATAAAACCCAATAGAAATATTAAGGAGGAAAACTCACATGACTTTCGACAAGGTAAAGGCGATCCTGATCGATCAGCTTGATGTGGATGAAGACAAAGTAACTATGGACGCTTCCATTTTTGACGACCTGGGTGCCGACTCCCTGGATGTTGTGGACTTGGTCATGTCTCTGGAAGAGGCGTTCGACATTGAAATTCCCGACGATCAGGTGGAAAACATCAAGACCGTTGGCGACATTGTGAAGTACGTGGAAGACAACGCCTAATGATGGTAATAAAGATAAGCTCTGCTTCGGCAGGGCTTTCTTTTTTTATCCGGGCCGGCATGTTATGTGATATTTAAAGCAAAATATACAAATCGTAAAATTCGGAGCTTTCTTTGTGCAGATATACCAAAACCGAAAGGAAAGTTGCTGGAAAGTTCTCTGCATGGACCGGCAGAAAAAGGAAAAACTCCGTATTGAAATGCCGGTGGGAATATGGTAAAATAACACTTGCGCGACTGCGACCGATATGCGATGAAGCGGGAGGTTGCGGCCCTGCCAAAGGCAGAGGCCGGTGTTTCCGTGGAGTATGTCCGATTTTAAACCGGGCGACCAATTTTGAACAGGCAGCAAACCAGGCCAGCAATATCCCTGCCATGCCGCTCCCAACCGGCAAGGGGCAGATGTGATTGCCATAACGCTTGTGTGCCTTTTGGCGTACCGAAAAAACTTGCGTTTTCGGTATTTTTTTCAGGGTGCTGCAAGAAACACCCGGCTGCGTGTTTAAAAAACATGGTTCCCCCAAATGAATTTTAAGGAGGAAACGTAAGTGGCAGTCAAAGAAAAAATCAGAATCAGACTGAAAGGTTACGATCACACTCTGGTGGATGCTGCTGCGGCCAAGATCGTAGAAACTGCGAAGAAGACCGGTGCTGCGGTCAGTGGGCCGGTTCCGCTGCCCACCCAGAAAGAAGTGGTCACCATCCTGCGTGCTGTTCACAAGTATAAGGACAGCCGGGAACAGTTTGAGATGCGGACTCATAAGCGCCTGATCGACATCATCCGGCCCAGCGACCGGACCATCGAAGCGCTTCAGGGTCTGGAACTTCCTGCCGGCGTAGACTTTGAAATCAAGCTCTGATTTCGAAAAAGGAAGCGCCACAGGGTCATGTTGGCAATGCCAACCAATAACCGTAAGGAGGACAAAGTAAATGAAAAAAGCGATTATCGGCAAGAAAATCGGCATGACGCAGATTTTTGACGAAACCGGTAAGGTCACTCCTGTCACCGTCATCGAAGCAGGTCCCTGCGTGGTGGTGCAGAAGAAGACCATGGAAACCGACGGCTATGAAGCGGTCCAGATGGGCTACGGCGATCTGAAGCCCAATCGGGTGAACAAGCCCATGAAGGGCCATTTCGCCAAAGGTGATGTTGCCCCCAAGAAGCATCTGAAGGAATTTCGGATGGACGACTGCTCCGTGCTGAATGTTGGCGACATCATCAAGGCCGACGTGTTTGAAACCGGCGACTATGTGGATGTCAGCGGCATCAGCAAAGGTAAAGGTTTCGCCGGCGTGATTAAGCGCTACAATAACCACCGTTTAAAGGAAACCCACGGTACCGGTCCGGTTGCCCGGCAGTCCGGCTCCATGGGCGCCTGCTCCACCCCCTCCCGGATCTTCAAAGGAAAGAAGATGCCCGGTCAGATGGGTGCTGAGAAGGTCACGGTGCAGAACTTGACTGTGGTCAAGATTGATGCAGAAAACAACCTGATCGCTGTAAAGGGTGCCATCCCCGGTCCCAAGAAGGGGATTGTTACCATTATTAACAGCGTGAAGAAAGCGTAAGGGAAGGAGGAAGCAAGATGCCTACTGTACAGGTAATGGATATGACCGGCAAAAAGCTGGAAGACCTGGAACTGAATGAAGCTGTGTTTGGCGTTGCTCCCAACGAAGCTGTGATGCACGCTGTGGTGGTCAACTATCTGGCCAATCAGCGGCAGGGCACTCAGTCCACCCTGACCCGTACCGAAGTGCGGGGCGGCGGCAAGAAGCCCTGGAGACAGAAAGGAACCGGCCATGCAAGACAGGGTTCCATTCGTGCTCCCCAGTGGACCCACGGCGGCATCGCTCTGGGACCCAAGCCCAGAAGCTACCGCTACACCTTAAATAAGAAGGTGCGCCGTCTGGCGATGAAGAGTGCGTTATCCTCCAAGGTGCTGGACAACACCCTGCTGGTGCTGGACAACATCACCATGGAAGACTACAAGACCAAGGACATGATCAAGATGCTCACTGCTGTCAATGCGGAAAAGAAGGCTCTGATTGTGATGCCTGAGGTGGATCAGAAGGTCATCAAGAGCGCTGCGAACATTCCCGGCGTTAAGACCACTCTGGTGAACACCCTGAATGTGTATGACATTCTCAACCACGGCAGCCTGATTCTTACCAAGGAAGCCGTGAAGAAAATCGAGGAGGTGTATGCATAATGAAAGCTGCACAAGACATTATCCTCAAGCCGGTGATTACCGAGCGCAGCATGGAAAACATCCAGATGAAGAAATACACCTTCAAAGTTGCCTCCGATGCCAACAAAGTAGAAATCGCCAAAGCGGTGGAAGAACTGTTCGGCGTGAAGGTGGCGAAGGTAAACACCATTTCCATGCGGGGCCGCCTGAAGCGTCAGGGCCGGACCATGGGCTATCAGCCGGATTGGAAAAAAGCAATTGTAACCCTCACTGAGGGCTCCAAGACCATCGAATTCTTCGAAGGCATGCTGTAATAAACACCAATCCCCAGGTGATGTATGATCGCTGACAGGACAAAATGCTCCTGCGCCGGCGATCGCTAAACCGAATCAAGGAGAGTGAATCGTAATGGCGATTAAGTCTTACAAGCCGACTACCCCCGGCCGTCGGGGTATGACCGTGACCGATTACAGCCAGTTGAGCAAAAACGGTCCGGAACGGAGCCTGCTGGCCCCGTTGAAGAAGAATTCCGGCCGCAACAGCTATGGCCGGATCACCGTCCGTCATCGTGGCGGCGGAAACCGCAGAAAATACCGCATCATCGACTTCAAGCGGGATAAGGTGGGAATGAACGCCACCGTCATCAGCCTGGAGTACGATCCCAACCGTTCCGCTCACATTGCCCTGCTGCAATATGAAGATGGGGAGAAGAGATACATCATCGCTCCCAACGGCTTGAAGGTTGGGGACGTGGTGAGCAGCGGCGAACATGCCGACATCAAGCCCGGTAACGCCCTGCCCCTCACTGCAATTCCGGTTGGTACCTTCATCCACAATGTGGAACTGTACCCCGGCAAGGGCGCTCAGCTGGTTCGGGCTGCCGGCAACATGGCACAGCTCATGGCCAGAGAAGGCAACTATGCCCTGATTCGTCTGCCCAGCGGTGAATTGAGAAATGTTCCGGTAGCCTGCTACGCTACTGTGGGCCAGGTTGGCAACGTGGATCACGAAAACGTGAACTATGGTAAAGCCGGCCGGAAGCGCCACATGGGTTGGAGACCCACTGTGCGTGGTTCTGTTATGAACCCCTGCGACCACCCCCACGGCGGCGGCGAAGGCAAGAGCCCGGTTGGCCGTCCCGGCCCTGTAACTCCTTGGGGCAAGCCCACCTTGGGTTACAAGACCAGAGCCAAGCATCATCGTTCCGACAAGTTCATTGTCAAGCGTAGAAACGACAAGTAATTGAAAGGAGGAAGATGATCAATGGGCAGAAGCGTAAAGAAGGGACCTTTTGTACAGCCGGTCCTGTTAAAGAGAGTCATGGAGATGAACGAAAAAGGAGAAAAGAGGGTTCTCAAGACCTGGAGCCGTTCCTCCACCATCTTCCCTGATTTCGTGGGACACACATTCGCCGTCCATGATGGACGCAAACACGTTCCGGTGTATGTTACCGAAGATATGGTAGGTCACAAGCTGGGTGAGTTTGCTCCCACCCGCACCTACAAGGGTCATGCCGGCTCCAAGACCACCAACAATGGCAAGTAAGCCGGAAGGAGGACTTTCAATGGAAGCAAAAGCACAGCTTAATTACCTGCGCATCTCTCCCCGCAAGGTGCAGATCGTGTTGGATCTCATCCGTGGGAAAGACGCTAAATTGGCAATGGCCATTTTGAAGCACACTCCCAAGGCTGCCAGCGAACCTCTGGCCAAGCTGTTGAAGTCTGCCATGGCCAATGCGGAAAATAACCACAACATGGATCCGGAAAGCCTGTACGTCAGCACCTGCTACGTTTGCCCCGGTCCTACCCTGAAGCGGATTCGTCCCAGAGCACAGGGAAGAGCCTTCCGGGTGCTCAAGAGAACATCCCACGTTACCATCGCTGTGAGCGAAAAGGAAAGCTGAAGAGGAGGTTAAGTAATGGGACAAAAAGTAAATCCCCACGGCCTGCGAGTGGGCATTATCAAGGATTGGGATTCCCGTTGGTATGCTGACGATCGTAACTTCGGCGATACCTTGGTGGAAGATTACAATATCCGCAAGTTTTTGAAGAAGAAGCTCTATGCCGCCGGCATCAGCCGCATTGAGATTGAACGGGATGCTGTGAAAATCCGCATCCACATCCACTGCGCTAAGCCCGGTCTGGTGATCGGCAAAGCCGGCGCTCAGATTGACGAGCTGAAAAAAGAAATGGAAAAGATGCTGGGCAAGACCGTGCTGCTCACCATTGTGGAGATCAAGCAGCCTGATCTGAACGCTCAGCTGGTGGCCGAAAACATTGCCGGCCAGCTGGAACGCCGGGTATCCTTCCGTCGTGCCATGAAGCTGAGCATCGGCCGCACCATGCGGCTGGGCGCCAAGGGCATCAAGTGCAAATGCTCCGGCCGTCTGGGCGGCGCTGAAATCGCCCGGAGCGAAGAGTATCACGAAGGCACCATCCCGCTGCAGACCCTGCGTGCCGACATCGACTACGGTTTTGCAGAAGCCAACACCACCTACGGCCGCATCGGCGTGAAGGTGTGGATCTACAAAGGCGAAGTGCTCAAGGGCGACATCAAAAAGCCTGCTATGGAAGAACGTCAGCAGCGTCGTCCCGATGACCGCCGCCGCAGAAGACCTCGCAGAGAAGGAGGAAACCGATAATGTTATTACCCAAGCGCGTGAAATACCGCCGTCAGCAGAGAGGGCGGATGAAGGGCAAAGCGCTCCGGGGCAACTTCGTCAGCAATGGCGAATACGGCCTGCAGGCGCTGGAGCCCGCATGGATCACCTCCAACCAGATCGAGGCAGCCCGTGTGGCTATGACCCGTTATATCAAGCGTGGCGGTCAGGTTTGGATCAAAATTTTCCCCGACAAACCGGATACCGAACAGCCTGCTGAAACCCGAATGGGTAAAGGTAAAGGTTCTCCGGAATACTGGGTGGCCGTGGTAAAGCCGGGCCGTGTGATGTTTGAAATCGCCGGTGTGGACGAAGCCGTTGCCCGGGAAGCGCTGCGTCTGGCAGCACACAAGTTGCCCATCAAGTGCAAGTTTGTTAAAAAAGAAGAGGGTGGTGAGCAAGCATGAAAATCGCCGAAATTCGTGATTTGAGCACCGTGGAGCTCAATGAAAAACTGAAAGACTTAAAGGGCGAGTTGTTCAATCTCCGTTTCCAGCTTGCCGTCAACCAGCTTGATAATCCCATGCGCCTGAAGGCCGTGAAGAAAGACATCGCACGGATCAAAACCGTTCTGCGGGAACAAGAGCTGAAGGCGGAATAAGGAGGATTTGACTGATGAGCGAAAGAAATCTGAGAAAGACCAGAGTGGGCACCGTGGTCAGCGACAAAATGGACAAAACCATTGTGGTTGCGATCAAGGACAATGTAAAGCACCCTCTGTATAAGAAGATCATCCCCCGCACCATCCGCCTGAAGGCACACGATGAAAACAACGAGTGCCGTGTGGGCGACCGTGTCCGGGTGATGGAAACCCGTCCGCTGTCCAAGGACAAGAGATGGCGTTTGGCCGAGATCATCGAAAAGGCCAAGTAAGATTTAAAGTTACGTCTTAAGACTGAAAGGAGGAACGCACTGTGATTCAGATGCAAACTTACCTGAAGGTTGCCGACAACACCGGTGCTAAGGAACTGATGTGCATTCGTGTTTTGGGCGGCTCCCGTAGACGGTATGCCAACATCGGCGACGTGGTGGTTGCTTCCGTAAAAAAAGCAGCACCCGGCGGCGTTGTGAAAAAAGGCGACGTTGTGAAAGCAGTTATCGTTCGTTCGGCAAAGGGTCTGCGTCGTGAAGACGGTTCTTACATCCGTTTCGACGACAATGCGGCCGTAATCATCCGTGAAGATAAAAACCCCAGAGGCACTCGTATTTTCGGGCCTGTGGCCAGAGAGCTGAGAGATAAGGAATATATGAAGATCCTGTCTCTGGCTCCCGAAGTACTGTGATGGAGGTAGTCTGATGAGTAAAATGCACGTAAAAACCGGCGATACCGTCATGATCATCTCCGGCAAAGATAAAGGCAAAACCGGCAAGGTGCTGGAAGTCAGCCCCAAAGAAGGCAAGGTTATTGTGGAAGGGCTGAACATCGTCACCAAGCATGTGAAACCCCGCCGTATGGGCGAGACCGGCGGCATCGTAAAGGCGGAAGGCCCGCTGTATGCCTGCAAGGTTATGCCTGTCTGCCCCAAGTGCAAGAAACCCACCCGGGTTGGTTATGTCATGAAGGGCGATAAGAAGGTTCGTGTCTGCAAGCATGCCGGCTGCGGCGAAACATTCTGAGTAAGGAGAAAACAGTATGGCAAGATTGAAAGACTACTACAAAAGCGAAGTAGCGCCTGCTTTGATGAGCAAGTTTGGCTACAAGAGTGTCATGCAGATTCCGAAGCTGGAGAAGATCGTCGTAAACGTTGCCTGCGGAGAAGCTACCGCCAACTCCAAGATGATGGACGCCGTATGCGGCGACCTGGCCAAGATCACCGGCCAGAAGGCGATGGTCTGCAAAGCAAAGAAGAGCGTGGCAAACTTTAAACTTCGGGAAGGAATGCCCATCGGCGCCAAAGTAACCCTGCGGGGCGAGAAGATGTACGAGTTTTTGGATCGCTTCTTCAACGTGGCCCTGCCCCGGGTTCGTGACTTCCGTGGCATCAACCCCAATTCCTTTGACGGCCGTGGCAACTACTCCATCGGCCTGAAGGAACAGTTGATCTTCCCGGAAATTGAATACGATAAGATCGATAAGCTGCGGGGCATGGACATCACCCTGATCACCACAGCCAACACCGATGAAGAGGGCCGGGAGCTGCTGACGCTCATGGGCGCCCCCTTCACCACGAAGTAAGAGGAGGAAGAAAAACACATGGCGAAAAAGAGCATGATTGCCAAGCAGAAAAGAGAGCCTAAGTTTTCTACCCGTGCCTATAACAGATGCAAAATCTGCGGCCGGCCTCACGCTTACCTGAGAAAGTACGGCATCTGCCGTATTTGCTTCCGTGAACTGGCTTACAAGGGTCAGATCCCCGGCGTGAAGAAAGCAAGCTGGTAAGTCCGCTAAGAAAGAGCGGATACTGCCCCAATCGGCAGGAGTTTTCCTGCACACACCTTTCATGACGGTGTGCAAACAACTGGTAAAAAAGCATTAGGAGGTTTAGCGCCATGCAAATTACGGATCCCATTGCGGATTTTCTGACCCGCATCCGGAACGCAAACGCAGCGAAACACGAAACCGTTGATGTTCCCGCTTCCAACCTGAAAAAGGCTATGGCCCAGATCCTGGTGGATGAAGGCTACATCAAAGGGTTCACCGTGGTAGAAGACGGCAAGCAGGGCATCATTCGTTTGACCCTGAAGTACGGCGAAAACAAGAGCCAGGTCATCACCGGCCTGCGCCGGGTTTCCAAGCCCGGTCTGCGGATCTACGCATCCAGCGCCGATATGCCCAAAGTGATGAAGGGCCTGGGTATTGCCATCGTCTCCACATCCAAAGGACTGATGACCGACCGCCAGGCCAGAAAGCAGAAGGTCGGCGGCGAAGTGCTGGCTTTCGTTTGGTAAGATAAGGAGGAAAGATACCATGTCTCGTATTGGCAGAGCGCCTATTGACGTTCCCTCCGGAGTCGAAGTCAAAATCGACGGCCATCACATTACCGTGAAAGGTCCTAAGGGAACCCTGGAGCAAAATATTCATAAAGACATCACCGTGACCATGGAGGACGGCAAGCTGCTGGTGACCCGTCCCAGCGACGACAAAATGCATCGTTCCCTCCACGGCCTGACCCGCAGCCTGGTTCACAACATGGTGGTCGGCGCCAGCGAAGGTTTCTCCAAGACTTTGGAGATCCAGGGCATCGGTTACCGTGCCCAGAAGCAGGGCACCAATGTTGTGCTGAACCTGGGCTTCTCTCATCAGGTGATCATCAGCGAAACCGACGATATCAAGCTGGATGTTCCGGACGCCACCCACGTTGTGGTTCGGGGCTGCGACAAGCAGAAAGTCGGTCAGTTCGCTGCTGAAGTGAGAGAAAAGCGTCCTCCCGAACCCTATAAGGGCAAGGGCATCCGCTATGCCGGCGAATATGTCGCCCGCAAGGAAGGCAAAGCCGGTAAGGGCAAGTAATGGGAAAGGAGTGACGAGTCAATGGTGAAAAAATTTGACCGCAATAAAGCTAGACAAAAAAGACACCTG
>CASDQY010000138.1 GCA_949282975.1 uncultured Oscillospiraceae bacterium
AGATCAGGATGGTAAAGATAGCGGTGGACTCCGGCATATGCTGCAATCCGGCGCTGCAGGTCATCTTCAAACAAACGCTGCCATGAAGCACCTGGCCCACCCCGTTTCCCACATTGACGAATTGCAGGGCGGAGGCAGGAAAGCGGAACAGATCCCCGCTTTGCTCTGCTGCATAAAAGTTTTCCCCCTCCAAATATTTCATGGTTTGGATTTTGCCGGTCATTTCCCGGCCGGTGGACGCAGAACGAGCGGTCAGGCTCAGCGCACGAAGCTGAATGACTCCGACCCCTTGGTGGACAATCAGGGTGCAGGGATGCTCAAAACCTTCGTTGCTCATGGACAGGTTGCTGCCGTTGACCACGGTTTCACGGTACATCAAAAAGGGGAAAGCATAGCTTCCCTCCCGCAGCCGGCGGCAGAGCAGGCTTCCCCCAAATTGCTTTCGGCTGCGCAAATCATACTTCACCCGGTACCGGGCTTCGGTGGCTCGAATGGTTTCCATGGTCTGCTCCGAGCAGTAAAGCGCCCAGTAAAAGGCATCCCGGCGGGCGCTTTCCGGGTCCACCCCTTCGTACAACAGGTGATTCAAACTGGTGTCGATCCGCTCTTCATAGCGCCGGGCCAAGCCGGCGCCCTGTTCAGTAAGGTGAGGGGTGCGGTTGTCGCTGCGGTCTACCAAACCTTCCTGCTCCAATGCGATCAGCATTCGGCTGACGGTATATTTTTCCTCCCCCAGAGTTTTGGAAATACCGGTGACTGTGCCGCCGTTTTCTTTCCAAAAGCAAAGCAGGATCCGCATCTTCAAAAAATCAGTGGATTTTCCCATTTTAGTTGTTGCTCCTTTTTGTTAGTTTAAACTAACTTCTGCCGCAAAAATCCCGGCCCAAACCGGCGCAGAAAACACCCGGTTCAGGCCGCCGGACTGCCTCAATTGGATTTGGATTCAGGTTGGGGCACAACGGTCTGGGGCTTAAAGGTTTTGACACCGAAAATGAAAAAGAAAATGTGAAACAGCCAAACGCAGCCCAGGATAATCTGACCCACCCAAAGCTGTTTCATAATGATAAAGCCAATGGTCATAAGGATGGTGACGGTGACCATCACCCGGATCTTGGTTTTCCAGGTCATCCCCTGGCCCCGGACAAAGGTTTCCAGGTTGTTTTTATAGAGCTTGGTGTTGATAAACCAGTTATGGAGCTTCTCCGAGCTTTTGGCAAAGCAGATTGCCGCCAAAAGCAGGAAGGGAAATGCGGGGAGCAGGGGCAGCACCGCTCCCACAGCGCCCAACCCGACGCCGATGCAGCCCAGTGTGATGTAAATAATCTTTTTAAGTTTCATCTTCTCTCTCCAATCGTTTCTTTTCTTTGTTGGTTTCTATCACATGTCGAATGGCGGCAACGGGATGATGAAAGAGCATTCTGGGGCCGGAAAAGCGCATCACCCGGCGGATCTTTTCCCGCATTTGGGGTTGATAGCAATGAACCCGACAGTTGGAGCAGAATGTTTTGGTTTCCATAAAGGGGCAGCGGTCGCTGCGCTGGCGGGCATACGCATCCAGGGCGGCGCATTCCGAGCAGAGGCCTTGTTTGGAATGATGCTGTTTTTTGCAGTACAGGGCGATCATCTGGCTGACCATCGCTTTTTCCCGTTCCCGTTTGGTTTGCAGGTCCCTGGTTTTTGCCATTTAACTCATCCTCCCCTGCTCCACCGAATAGACGGTGTCGGCAATCCGCATGGTGGACTGCCGGTGAGACACCAATACCACCGTTTTGTCCTCCCGTTCTTCGTCCAGCGAGCGGAGGATTACCCCTTCATTCAAGCTATCCAAATTGCTGGTGGGTTCGTCCAACAGCAAAAACGGCGCATCGTGCAGGAAGGCACGGGCCAAACCCAAACGCTGCCGCTCCCCGCCGGAGAGGGTATCCCCCAATTCTCCCACAGGGGTATCGTAGCCTTGGGGGAGGCTCTGGATAAAGTGGTGCACCGACGCTTTTCGGCAGGCGGCTTCCAATTCCTCCTGGGTGGCGTCCAGCTTGGCAATCAAAAGGTTGTTGCGGATGCTGTCGTGGAAGAGATAGGTTTCCTGGGTCACAAAGCTTTCCAGATCCCTCAGGTTTGCGGTGTTGATCTCCTCCACCGACCGGCCGGACAGGGAAACCTCGCCCCGGTCCACCTTCCAAAACCGCATCAGCAGTTTCAGCAGCGTGGATTTTCCGCTGCCGCTTTTGCCCACAATGCTCACAACGGAATGAAGGGGAATCTTCAGAGAAAAGTCCCGAAGGATGGTCTCCTGCCCATAAGCAAAGGTGACGTGACTGACTTCTGCACCCAAAAAGCCGATCTCCGGTTTCCCGGTAATCTCTTCCACCACCGGTTCTTCCTCCAGCAGATCTAAAACCCGGTTGCCGGCGGCAAAGGTATTTTGCAGGGTGCTGCCCAGATTTGCCAAAGCCACCGTAGGGCCGAAGGAGGAAAATAGGGCGATGGTGGGGATCAAAACACCATCCAGCCCTACGGCCCCATTTTGATACAGCAGGGTGGAGGCAAAAAGCATCGCCAAATCAAAAAGCAGGATGACGGTATTGGCCACGGCGGCGTTGATGCCGGAGGTGCGTTTCATCCGCTTTTCATCCCGGGAAAGGTCATCGGTTTTTTGCTCCATTTTCTCCAGCCGCCGGCTGCCCCGGCCGTACTGAATGGTTTCAGAAAGGCCCCGAAGACTGTCCAGCACAAAGCTGGAAAGCTGCCCGGACTTGGAGCGGAACTGCATCCCATCCTCTCCGGCAAGCCTGGACGTGACCCAGGGGATCAGCAGGCCCACCACCAGATACGCCAACAGCGCCAGCAAACCCAAAGCCCAGTGGAAAGAGCCGATGAACAGGCAGAGAATCACCGTAAACAACAGAGCGATGGCGGCGGGAGAAATGGTGTGGGCGTAAAACACCTCCAGCAATTCGATGTCGGAAGTAAGCACCGAAATCAAATCTCCCTTGCCCCGCCCCTCCAGCTTGGCGGGGCTGAGCCGCCGCAATGCCCGGAACACCTTATCCCGGATCAGGGCCAGCAGTTTGAAGGCGATGAAGTGGTTGCAGGACTGCTCCCCATAGCGCAGGCCCGCCCGGCAGACGGCAAACACCACCACCAGCACAAACACTGCGGTCAGGGAAACCGGGGTGGAAAAATTCAGCAGATCCAACACGGCGTAACCGCCCAGGATGGTGATAAAGCTGGCGCAGAGATGCCCCAGCAGCCCCATAAAAACCGCCAGCAGCATAAAGCCGGTAAGGGGCTTGACCAAGCCGATTAGTTTTGTCATAACCTTTAATCCGCTGCGTCGTTTCATTCCTGAGGCACCTCCCTTTTATAATTTTCCAGTTGTTGCTGGGCGTTCCACAAAGCGGCGTACGCCCCCTGCTGCGCCAGAAGCTGAGAATGGGTTCCCTGCTCGGTTACCCGGCCGTGATCCAGCACATAAATGTGATCCGCATTCACCACGTTTGCCAAACGATGGGAGATCAGGATCACCGTCTTTTTCCGGGCCAGAGCGTGAACCTGCTCCATAATATCATTTTCACTTTCCACATCAATGTTGGAAGTGGCTTCATCGAACAGGTAAACCGGGCTGTCGTGCAGCAGCGCCCGAGCCAGCGCCAGCCGCTGCCGCTGGCCGCCGGAAAGATTGGAGCCCTGCTCCAGCAGCGGGGTATCCAGCCCCTGTTCCTGACGCAAAAAGTCCCCCAGATTCACCTGATCCAGCACACGCCAAAGATCGCTGTCCTGCCCATCGGGGTATGCCATCTGTAAATTTTCCCGGACGGTGCCCCGGAACAGATAGCTGTTATGGCTGATATAAGTAATATTTTGCATCAAATCCTCTTCGGAAATGTCCGGCAGAGAGGTGTCCCCCACCGTTACCGAACCGGTAAAATGTTTATTCCGCCCCATAAGGATGGAGGCAATGGTGGATTTTCCGCAGCCGCTTTCCCCCACCAGGGCAGTAAAACTGCCCCGGGGAAAATCCAGATGGATTCCGTGAAGGATTTCCCGGTCTTTCTCATAGGAAAAATGCAGGTTCCGGCAGCGAATATCCCCTTGCGCCGGGAAAGGCCCGGAATTCCGGTTTTCTTCCACCGGAAGATCCAGCAGGCGGAAAATTTTATCGCTGGCCGCCATGCCGTTCATGGCCACATGAAAGAAGCTGCCCAACTGCCGCATGGGAAGGAAAAAGTCCGCAGCCAAAAGAATGATCAACAAACAGCCGAACAGGCTCACCTGCCCGGCGGCGAATTGTGTGGCCGCCAAAATCACCCCCAGGGCCGCCCCGCCGTAAGCAATCAAATCCATGATGGTGATGGAGTTAAGCTGCATGGTCAGCACTTTCATGGTGATTTTGCGGAATTTTTCTGCTTCCCGGTTCATCACTTGGTTTTTGTATTCGTCCGCCTGATAGATTTTCAAGGTGGTCAAACCCTGAAGGTTTTCCAAAAAGGTATCCCCCAATGCGGTGTACTGCCCCCAGTATTTTCCCAGCAGCTTCTTTGCCCAGGTCTGCACCGCCGCAATGGCCACCGGAATCAGGGGCACACAGACAAGCAGCACAATGGCCGAAGGAAGGTTCACGGTACAGAGCACGCAAAACAGGGTAACCGGAGCCAGCATGGCATAGAAAAACTGGGGCAGATAGGCGCCGAAATAGGTTTCCAGCTGATCCACCCCTTCCACCGCCACCTGCACCACTTCAGAGGTCTTTACCTGTTCCTGATAAGAGGCGCCCAGCCGCAGCAGCTTTCGGTAAATCATGCTGCGCAGGGTCTTTTTCACCGCTTTGGAGGAAAGATATCCCATTTTGGAAGCCCCGATGGTGCAGACAAAACGCACCAGCAGAGAAAGCAGTGCGATGAGCGCTGTCCAGAGGAGCGAATCAACTGCCGCCGTATCGGTAAACAGGCCGGCCAGAAGCCAGGAAATGCTGGCCATCAGCACAATGTTGGCCGCCAGAGAGCACCACTGAAGGAGCACATTGCCGGCGATGTATTTTTTGCTTTCCCGCACAGTGCCGATCAGCCGTTTGTGAATCATCATAGTGTGTCCCGCCTTGTTTTGTTTCGTTTGTTTTTGATAACCTAGTTGCTCTACGCTATTTTGGTTCATTATAGCATACTAAGTTAGAATTGTAAAACCATTTTCATAATTTTCGGCTCTTTCTGCAAGAAAAGCCATGGAAAACTTTGCTTTCTTGTCCAAACCTTCCTGAAAAAAGGCGCCTTACCCTGTTTTTCGGAGAAAAGAAGGTTTATAAATAAGCGTTTATTTGGATGCAGAATGAAAATCTAAGAAAAGACAAAAAGCGGCCCCGCCTTCTGTCCATAACAGAAAGCGGGGCCTGAGAGGGAGTAAAAATTTTTGTTATCCGCTGCAAAAAAGGGAAAACAGATTGCAAATCCAATCGGGCGTGTGGGGAGAGGCGGCCTTCAGCGCCGAAATCAGCTGTTGGGGTGAAAGCGCTCCCGGGGAAATCAGGGCATCCCCCAAACCGGTATTGCCAATGGCTACCGCCCCTTGGGCGTAATCTCCGGCGGCAATCTGCGACGCAATGGCAGCGCCGCCCATGGCGTACATTCCAACGGCCAGTCCACCCATGGCCAGCAGCCCCACTGCCAAACCGCCGATGGCCAATGCGCCCACAGCCAGCCCGCCAATGGCAGCCAACAATCCGAAAGCAATGCCGCCCAAAGCCAATAGCCCCAGGGAAACCCCACCCAGAGATAACAGGCCCAACGCTACCCCGCCAAAAGCGAACAGGCCGGTGGCAACATTTCCAACGGCCAGAATCCCCTTCGCCCGGCAAAATCCCCAGCCCAGATGGATATGCACCAGGGGCAGGCCGAAAAGGGTGCGCTTGCTTTTATATTCATAGTTAAAATAGGGGCGCATGCCCATGCCCCAAAAGAAACCGGCGCCATTTACCGTGGGCTGCGGTTCCGACGGAGATTGGGCGGGGGAAGGTTGATTGCCGGTCAGTTCATCCAGCGAAACCTGAAGCAGCCTGCTCAAAGCAAGCAGCTTTTCCAACTCCGGGGTGGTGCTGCCCAGTTCCCATTTGGAAACGGTCTGACGAGT
>CASDQY010000139.1 GCA_949282975.1 uncultured Oscillospiraceae bacterium
TTTACGGAGGCAGTTATCATGGATTTACAGCGTCATGAACGGAACAAACAACTGGCCCAGTCCTTAAAGGGCGGGGTAATTATGGACGTCACCAATCCGGAACAGGCCAAAATCGCCGAAGCGGCGGGAGCCGTAGCAGTCATGGCATTGGAGCGGGTTCCCAGCGACATCCGCAAGCAGGGCGGCGTTGCCCGAATGAGCGACCCCAAAATGATCAAGGGGATCCAGCAGGCGGTATCGATCCCGGTGATGGCAAAGGCCCGGATCGGGCACATTGCGGAAGCCCAGATATTGGAGGCGCTGGGCATCGACTACATCGATGAAAGCGAAGTGCTCACCCCGGCGGACGATGCCTATCATCTCAACAAATTCGATTTCAAGGTGCCTTTTGTCTGCGGCGCACGGAACATCGGCGAAGCGCTCCGCCGGATTGGGGAAGGTGCTGCCATGATCCGCACCAAAGGCGAAGCCGGCACTGGCAACGTGGTGGAAGCTGTGCGGCATATGCGCACCGTCATGGCGGACATTCGGCGTTTGCAGAATATGCCTGCTGAAGAGCTGATGACCTTTGCCAAGGACAACGGCGCCCCCTATGATCTGGTGGTAGAAGTGGCAAAAACCGGCAAGCTGCCGGTGGTGAACTTTGCCGCCGGGGGCATTGCCACCCCTGCCGACGCCGCCCTGATGATGCAGCTGGGCAGCGAAGGTATCTTTGTGGGCAGCGGCATCTTTAAATCCTCCAATCCGGAAAAGATGGCCCGGGCCATTGTGAAAGCCACCGCTTATTACAACGATCCTGACATTTTAGCACAAGTCAGCGAAGGGCTGGGGGAAGCTATGCGTGGCATTGAACTCAGTGAAATCGCCCCGGAAAACCGGATGGCAGAGCGGGGATGGTAACCGAAAGGTCAGCTTGCTGACCTTTTCAAGTCCACCCTTGCCGCCCAAAGACGAGGGGCGGCATTTTGCTTCGCAAAAACCGGGTGAACTTGCCTGGTTTTGCCACAGAGGAAAGCAGGAGGGAAAAGAAAGGTTTCCGACAAAGCACAAATTTCCCTTCCAGACATAAAACCTATCGAAAGGACGGTTTTCCAATGCGACCCGTTACCATCGGGGTATTGTCCTATCAGGGCACGGTAATTGAACACATCCAGGCCCTCTCCAAACTGGAGGGAGTCACGCCCATGGAGGTTAAGACCCTGCCCGCCCTGGAAGCGGTGGACGGACTGATCCTGCCCGGAGGAGAAAGCACCACCATTGCCAAGCTGCTGGATATCTTTGAACTGATGGAACCACTGCGGCAGCGGATTTTACAGGGAATGCCGGTGTGGGGCACCTGTGCCGGCGAGATTCTTTTGGCCAAAGAAATCGTGGGGGAACAGCACCATCTGGCGGTAATGGATTTGACTGTGCGGCGCAATGCCTACGGCCGTCAGATCGACAGCTTTACCGAATATGCCCCCATCCACGGCATCAGCGAAACGCCGGTGGAACTGGTGTTTATCCGGGCGCCCTGGATTGAAGCCGTGGGAGAAAAGGCCCAGGTGATCTGCCGGGTCAACGGCCACGCCGTGGCCGCCAGGCAGGACAACATGCTGGCCACCAGCTTTCACCCGGAATTTACCCATGACTTAACCGTGCACCGCTGGTTTACCAAAGAGGTAGAGAGGCATAAATATTCCCAACCCCAATAAAAACAAATGCTCCCCGCAGGGAAGCCCGAATCCGGGCCCGCTGCGGGGAGTTTTTCATGGAGATTGGATCACAAAAACGGTTTGCAAACTTAAAGCTTCAGCCCGGTTTCATAGCCTTCTTTGGTGGCAGTAATGGCGTTGCCCGCTTTTACAGCGCCGCCGATCACATACACTTCTCCGCAATGGCTTCGGGCAACAGCTTCCAGCGGGTTATAGGCCTGATAACCGAAAGCGGAAATCACGCTGTCGGCGGGAATGGTCTGAATTTGTCCCTGGGCATCCTGATAGCTGACGCTGTCCTGGTTGATTTGGCTGACCTTGCAGCCGGTCATCACCTTTACGCCGACCTGTGCCAGCATTTCCATCAAACAGGTGCGGGTCATGGGCATCATGTCGTTGAGAATATCCCCTTGCATTTCCAGAATGGTGACATCGTGGTTGCGTTCCGCCAAAAACTGAGCTGTCTCGCCCCCTACTTCACCGCCGCCGCAGACCACGCAGGGGCCGTTTCCAATGTCTTTCTTGCCCAGCAGCACCTCTTCTGCTGTGAGCACATTGCTTCCCTCCATACCGGGAATCGCCGGCGTGAGAGGCTTGGCGCCGGTGGCGATTACAACAGCGTCGGGCTTTTCTGCCTGAATCAGCGCCTCATCCACCGCCGTATTCAGCAGCACCGGGACCTGAAGTTCTTTCAGCTGTGCCCGCAAAGAGGAGGTCAGAGTAGACAGTTCGCCCTTCCCCATAGGATAAGCGGCAGAACGGAACTGGCCGCCCAGCTCTTCCTGTGCCTCATAAACGGTGACTTGATGGCCACGCAGGGCAGCGGTCCGGGCCGCCACCAGTCCGGCAGGGCCGCCGCCGATGACCATAACCTTTTTGGAGACGGGAGCAGGCGTCAGATCCACCTCAAACTCCCGCCCTACCCGGGGATTGATCAAACAGGTAACGCAGTCGTTTAAGAACAAGGGCATTTCACATCCCTGGAGACAGCCGATGCTGTACTGAATCTGATCGTATTTCCCTTCCTTTGCTTTCTGGGGCAGGAAGGGGTCCGCCAAGGAACCACGGCCCATGCCGATGAAATCGGCTTTGCCCATACGCAGCAGGGTTTCCGCCATCTGGGGGTCGTTGATACGGTTGGTGAGAATCACCGGCACATCCAGCAGCTTTTTGATCTGCTCAGCTGCATCCATATTAAAGGCATGGTCGGTGAACATGGGCGCAATGATCTGGTTGCGGGGATGAGCGGCATAAACGCCGTTGGAAACGTGAACGGCATCGAAGCCCAGTTCCTGGAAATGCAGCGCCAGTTCATAGCTTTCCGCTTCGGTGCGCCCGCCTTCCACAAATTCCTTCCGGGAGAAACGAACAATCAGGGGAAAATCCGGGCCCACCGCCTTGCGCATGCTGGCATAAATCTCGTCTACAATCCGGACCCGGTTTTGGAAACATCCGCCGTACTGATCGGTGCGTTTATTGACATAGGGGGAGAGAAATTCCGCCAGCAGATAACCATGGGCGCAGTGCAGCTCGATGCCGTCAAAACCGGATTCCTTGCAGCGGGCCGCCGCCGTACCGAAATCCTCCACCAGCTGATGAATCTCTTCCACCGTCATCCCACGGGTAAATTCAAAGCACATGGGATCCTTGGTGCCGGAAGGAGCCACCGGCATGACTCCGCCATTTACCGCCATGGAGGATTGACGGCCGGGATGGTACATCTGACAGAAAATTTTGGAAGGATACCGGTGAATCAGGGCTGTAAGCTCTTTATTCCGGGCCACATGCTCCGGCTTCCAGAAGCCGGGAATCCGTTCATAACCTTTGCCGTGTTCCTGCACAGCATAATCCTCGGTGATGATCAAGCCCCAGCCGCCCTTGGCTTTCTCTTCCATGTACTTGAGATAGCGGTCGGTGAGAATGCCGTCTTTGGTGCAATAGTTGGTCACCATAGCCGGAACCACCAAACGGTTGGGAATTTCACAGCTTCCGATTTTCATAGGAGAAAATACAGTGTTCAGTTCCATACAGGTTGCCTCCTGAAGTTTTTTTCTATTATACCAAATCAAAATATTGCAGGGTCAACCGCAAAAAAGTACACAAATCGGCAAAAGAAAAAGCCGGGTATTCCCGGGGGCAGTTTCGTCAAACTGCCCAAATCCGGGCAAACCGGCAGGCTTAAAACCCTGAAAGGCTTTTAAGGTTGCAAAATTTTGAACCATGGAAGCTGTTTTGGGAAAAGATTAAAGGGGAAGGGGTCGAATGGGAACACGGATTTCCAGATAACGGGCAAACCGGTCCTGCTCGTATCCCCTTCCCAGAATCACGCCGGTTACGGAACCGGTCTGCATATACTGCTTGCTTTGGGCATACCGGCAGGCCGCCTGCATACAGGCGTCGGAAAATTCACCGATCTCCCCCATATTCACCACGGTGCACAAGCAGTACTGCTCCTCCATCACCCTGGCCTGGGAAAGAAAAGGCATCGTCAGGTGGTCGGCATACTTCTGGGAAATGCTGTACCACCATTCCTGCTTTTCTCCAAACTCCACCAGAGGGTCCAGAAAATTGACAATCTGGGGGGAAAAGATTCCTGCGCTGACTTCATCCGAAATCTGAATCTTCTCATACTCATCGTCTTTAGAGGATACCAGGTGGAAAAGGTACTGTTTGGGGATCTTCCGCACCCAGAAATTATTTTCGTTCATCTCATAACATTCTGTGCGTTCGATAAGCTCCTCCGCCCGCTGGCGGCAGAGAATTTTATATTCAATCTCACGGTTGATTTTCTCATAGTATTCTGCCAGATAACGGCGGAGATGCTGAGAATAATGCTCCTGCTTCATGCTGGCGATGTTCTTGGCGGAAATGCCCAGTTCCCGAAATTGCAGCATTTCCAGAAAGGAAAAAATGTCCCAGATGCTGTAGGTGCGGTAATTGTTATTGGGCTGGCGTACCGACCGGATGATCCCCTGCTTTTCATAATAACGGATCATTTCGTTGGAAATGTGAAACAGTTTGGACAGGTCGCCGATACGGTATGCCATCATGATCCCTCCGAATTTACTTTCTACCAAATTATTATAAACCAATCCCGAAAAAAGGCAATATGAAAAGGCTCCGTTTTGTCCGAAAGATTTACCGCTTCTTTCTTCCTAACCATAAAAGCCGGCCCTGGAATCATCCAGGGCCTTTTACTGTTGCGAAACCCTCTTTTTTGCTTTTCTGCAAACCGCCCCGACAAAGGCTGCGCCTTGACGGATGAGGTGGCGACATGGATAATAGGTTTCCTCTCAGGAAAATGGAATAGACAATTTTTGTTGTACGTCATGGTTTATACCGGTGAAATATTTTGCTTTTCCCCTCATCAGTCGCCTTCGACGACAGCTTCCCCCCAGGGGGAAGCCTTTGTCCCGGCATTCCTTTTTCATCCTTCTCTATGGGGGTGAGGTCGATTGCAGACAACCCGCAGAGAAGTTTGTGTAAAAAGCGGCGAAGGAGATTGCAAATACTTTTTTAACAGACTGAGACCCTGGAATCATCCAGGGCCGGTAAACAAGTTACAATCACGGAGTTTCGAAAGTTTCCACCCGCTCAATCCGAAAAACATTCAAGGTGTCCACATCCGGGCAGGCAAATACTGCCGTCCCCGGCGGATTGCCGGGAATTTCCCCGCCGTAGCGGAGGATGTCAATATAGGGAAAGGCAACATGCATGGCCATGGGGCAAAGGTTTCCCCGCTGGGTATCAAAATCAAAGCTGTCCCCCACCTTGTGGCCTCGGTGGCAGGGGGTGTCCCCCTTTCGGTCGATTAAGGTAATGCGGATTTTCGGACGGCTCACGGCTGCAACACCTCCAGCATTCCTTCGATGGGGATCCCTTTGTATTTGTCCGGCAGATCCCGGCTGAGCTCAATGAGCTTTTTGGTAACATCCATCGCATATTGCGTACTTGCCCGCAATGAAACGCCGGAGAGAATCCGCCCCATAAACAGGGCAGAAAAAATATCCCCTGTGCCGGGAAAACGCACCGGCAGCATCTCAAAGGGGAGAAATTCCAAAACCATGCTGTCCCGATCCCAGACAATTACCGTATCCTGTCCCTCCACTTTGGCGCTGGTGATTACCACCGAACCGGCGCCTTGGGTGCGGAGTCGATCCACCAGCATCTGTGCTTCCCCCTTGCTAATTCCCTGGGGGCGGTATTCCACCCCGGCCAGATAAGCGGCTTCGGTATAATTGGGAACCATGTAATCGGAAGCGCCGATCAGCTTGCGCATATGTTCCACTGTTTTTTCGGTAATGCCGTTATACAGCTTCCCTTCGTCCCCCATAATCGGGTCCACAAACACGATGCTGCCCCTTTCCTTGCAGGTACGGCAATAATCAGCCACCAGCTCCGCCTGCCGTTCCGACACAATAAAGCCGGTGGAAACGGCATCGAAGGAAAAGCCCAATTCGTCCCAAACCCGGATGGTGTTTGACAGATACTCGGTGGTTTCCAGAATATCAAACTTGCCGTAGTCCAAGGTGTTGGACACCAGGGCGGTGGGCAGATTAAATACATGGTGCCCCATTTGGGAGAGGATAGGCAGCATGGCGGCCAAAGCCACTTTGCCGTACCCGGGCAGATCATTGATAAGCAGAATTTGTTTTCCCATGGCAGTTCCCTTCTTTACATTGCAATGGAGTATTTTAGCAGTGCGGACAAAAGAAAAAGCACGAAAACTTTGGCAGCCCAAAGAATCTCGTGCTTTTTGGCAGGGGCAAAGCGACTCGAACACTCGACACGCGGTTTTGGAGACCGCTGCTCTACCAACTGAGCTATACCCCTAGATTGGTGGGCCTTCAGGGATTCGAACCCGGGACCGACCGGTTATGAGCCGGTGGCTCTGACCAGCTGAGCTAAAGGCCCAAGTTGCTCCAAATGGCTCACAATAAAACAGAATCGAAGCACAGGTAGAAACTGTGCTTCCGATTCCATTTGAGACGGCGTCGCTCTATCTTCCCGGGCCGTCGCCAGCCAAGTATTGTCGACACTGGTGAGCTTAACTTCTGTGTTCGGGATGGGAACAGGTGGATCCTCACCGCCATCGACACCGTCTATGGTACACCACCAGGGAGTCGAACCCTGAACCTACTGATTAAGAGTCAGTTGCTCTAACCAACTGAGCTAGTGGTGCATAAGAAAGAAAATCCTTACTAGGACCTTCAAAACTGAACAACGAACCTTTGCGCATTGTGTTTCTCGCTCGACCTTGAGGTCAAGCCCTCGACCGATTAGTACTCCCCGGCTCAATGCGTCACCGCACTTACACCCGGAGCCTATCTACCTCATCGTCT
>CASDQY010000140.1 GCA_949282975.1 uncultured Oscillospiraceae bacterium
AATCAAGGATTGAGAAGAACCAGCCATTCTCCCAATTCTTCAGGGCAAAGTGAGCGGCGTTTTCGCCGCAATTCTTGACTGGCGGTATAGTCCGCGAACCGAGAGAACCTCGGCCGATGGGGTGCAACTCCCCGACCAACGGTATAGTCCGGATGAAAGAAGAACTGTTCGACCTAGCGAAAAGCCCTTTTTAAGGCGCCTTAGAATATGGGTTTTCGATAGGACCAGGTTTTTCCCATTAGCATGCCCTGTTGCCATCCGGCGGCAGGCTTTTTTCATGGGGCAAACCGGCTGATGCGGATGCCCCGCTATCGAAAGGAGAAGGTATAATCATGTTGGCAAAAGTCCAAACCCGCAACTATCATTTCAGTGTCCGGAACATCGCCGTCTGCGCCATGCTTTCCGCCGTGGCAAGTGTGCTGATGTTTCTCAGCTTTTCCGTCCCCCTGGTGCCCAGTTTCATCAAGATGGACCTGTCGGAGCTGCCCGCTTTGCTGGCTGCCTTTACCCTGGGGCCGGTGGAAGGAATGATTGTCTGCCTGGTAAAGAACCTGGTGAACCTCTGTTTCACCACCACCGCCGGAGTAGGGGAGCTGTGCAACTTTTTGATGGGGGCCGCCATGATGATCCCCGCAGGCCTGATTTACAAAAAGATGCAAAACCGCACCGGTGCCGTGCTGGCGGCAGTGGCCGGGGCTGTGTTCATGGCTTTGGTGAGTATTCCGGTAAACTTCTTCATCAGCTATCCCATGTACATGAACTTTATGCCGGAGGAAACCATTCTGGGGATGTACCGTGCCATCTGGCCGGGAGCCGGGGATCTACTGCAGTGTTTGTGCGTCTTTAACGCCCCCTTTACTTTGGTAAAGGGCTTGCTCAGCGGGGTTGTGGTGTTCTTCATCTACAAACCGCTGACCCCTGTGTTCCGGGGACAACTGCGGTGAGTTTTCATCGACTCTGTTTTTCTGTAAAATGTGCAGGACAAATGGGTTCTGCACATTTTTTGTTCGAGATGTAATTTTTTTGAAAAACAAAGGTGATACCAAAAAGAAACAAAAATGTTGTGAAAAATGCCAAAGAACAGAAAATCTCTTGCTTTTTTGGGACGAACCGGGTAATATATAAATAGAAGGACAAACTTGTTTTTTACACCGGAGAACGGGGTACCAAATCCCCCAGGCAGGAACCGGAAGAAGGGAGAACATACGTTGGAATTTCGCCCATGCATCGACATTCATAACGGGCAGGTGAAGCAGATCGTGGGCGGCGCCCTCGTGGACGAGGGGGATCAGGCGCAGGAAAATTTTGTTTCGCTTCGCAGCGGCGCCTACTATGCCTCTCTGTACCGGGATTTGGGCTTAAAAGGCGGCCATGTGATCCTGCTCAACCCCAAAACCAGCCCCTATTATCCGGCGGATCTGGAACAGGCCAGGTCGGCTTTGTCTGCGTTCCCAGGCGGGTTGCAGCTGGGAGGCGGCGTGACCCCCGAAAACGCCCCCCGGTTTTTGGACTGGGGCGCCAGCCATGTCATCGTCACCAGTTACGTTTTTTCCGACGGTGAAGTGAACTGGGATCGGCTGCGCCGGCTGGAACAGGTCTGTGGGAAGCACCGTTTGGTGCTGGATGTCAGCTGCCGAAAGCGGGAAGGAGAATACTATATCGTTACCGACCGCTGGCAGAAATTTACCCGGGTCCCCCTGACTTCCGCCTTACTGGATCGTTTGAGCCGGTACTGCGACGAATTTCTGGTGCACGGTGTGGATGTAGAAGGCAAGCAGTCCGGCGTGGAGCTGGGTTTGATAAAACTTTTGTCCTGCTGGGGTAAAATCCCCTGCACTTATGCCGGCGGTATTCACAGTTTGGAGGATATCCGGCAGATCAAACGATTGGGAGATGATCGGATACATATTACCATTGGCAGTGCGCTGGATCTGTTCGGCGGACCGCTGAAACAAAACCAGGTTTTGGAGTGCTGCCGTACTCCTCTGTAACCCACTTCACAGATTGACACTCGAGAGGAATCATCGGATGGATTGGCGTTGGACATCATAGTGTATACAACTCCTGAAGTACTTTCCTGAGACGGAATAGACTATTCAGGCCGCCGAACACGGCCTGTATAAGCACTTTTTGGAGGTAAACTTATGTTGAACATCACCGATATCAAAATTCGCAAGCTGATGAATGAAGGCCGCCTGCGGGCCGTTGTGTCTATTACGGTGGATCATTCCCTTGCCATACATGACATCAAGGTGATTGAAGGACAAAACCGCTTGTTTGTGGCCATGCCAAGCCGGCGAGAGGAGACCGGAATCTATCGGGATGTGGTACATCCCATCTCCGCACAGGGACGCAAGGAACTGGAAGAAAGTATTCTGGCCGCCTATCACCAGGCAGTGGAGCAGGCCGGCGTTTCCCCTGACGGCGAACCTTCCCAGGACTGAATTGAGATAACGGGCGGCAAGGAGCCTGTAAATTGATATTGTAGCAAAACGAAGAAGGCGTGTCTTTTAAGGCACGCCTTCTGTTTCGTTTGCGCTGCAAAGTGAAAAACCGCCCTGGAACGAAACTGCGCAAATGCACATTTTCGCCCTTCTTCTCATAGGATATCCAAAAACGAAACTACATTTCTTTCCCATGGGAGGAGATTTTCTTGATTTGCAAAACCCTTTTGGCGGCCGGGGGCGACCGCCGCCAGCTGGCGCTGCTGCCTTTGCTCCGGCGGGGACCTTGGCGGCTGGATACCCTTGGCCTGGGGGAGGGGGAACCCTCCGGCTTTTCTTACGACGGGCTTTTACTGCCCCTTCCCGCCCTTCGGGGGGGACAGGTGCCCACCCTGGAGGGCCCGGCGCTGGAGCTGATCCCCCTGCTCAGCCGGATCAAACCCGGCGGGCTGGTGGTGGGGGGCGCCTTTTCCCCTGCTCAGCGCCAAACCATCCAATCTTTGGGCTATCCGGTAGAGGATGTTATGGACCGGGAAACTTTGGTTTGGGAAAACGCCAAACTTACCGCCCAGGCGGTGCCGGTTCTGCTTGGCATGAAGGACGGTATGTTCCTGAAAGGAAAGCGGGTGCTGGTGCTGGGGGGCGGCCGGGTGGCAGGCGCCCTTTGGCCGGTGCTGAAGGAGCGTGGCGCCACAGTCACTGCTGCGGCACGGAATCCGGATCAGCTTTCTTTGGCGGAGCAGGCGGGGGCGGAGGTCGTTTTTCTGGATCGGATGGATTCGGCGCTGGAGCAGGCGGACTTGGTGATCAATACCATTCCCGCTCCGGTGCTGGGGAAAAAGGAGCTTTCCCGGCTTTTGCCGGAAACGCTGGTGCTGGATCTGGCCTCGGCGCCCGGCGGGGTGGATTTTGCCGCCGCTGAACGGCTTGGCATCGCTGCCCGGCTGGAACCGGGGCTGCCGGGAAAATGGTTCCCGGTGCAGGCGGGACGGCTGCTGGCCGAAACGGTTGGGCAGATCCTGGAAGAACATTGGCAGGAAGGGGGCGAACAGCCGTGAGCAAGCCTGTTTTGGGAGTCTGCATCACCGGGTCGTTCTGCACCTTCGAGACGGTGTTCGCCCAACTGGAAAAGCTGGCCCGGCATTTTTCCCTGCTGCCCATCTTTTCCTTTAACGCCTCCGGATTGGACACCCGGTTCGGCCGGGCCGGGGATCATCTGGACCGGCTGCGGGCCATCAGCGGAAGGGAGCCCATCCTCACCATTCCCCAGGCGGAACCCATCGGCCCCAAAGGGCTGACCGATATTTTGGCGGTAACGCCCTGCACCGGAAATACCCTGGCGAAACTGGCCAATTCCATTGTGGACACTCCGGTGACCATGGCGGTCAAGAGCCATCTGCGCAATGGAAAGCCGGTGGTGGTGGGGGTATCCACCAACGATGCCCTGGCGGGAGCCGCTCAAAATCTGGCGGCGCTGCAAAACCGCAAGCACTATTATTTTGTCCCCTATCGGCAGGACAACAGCGAAAAAAAGCCCACCAGCCTGGTGGCGGACTTCCAACAACTGGAACAAACGTTGTGGGCGGCGCTGGAGGGGAAGCAAATTCAGCCCATGGTGCTGGGGGAAATTTGAAGTTTTTTGGTGAAGCTTTTTTTCAAAAAAGCTTCTGGGGTGCGGGGTGAAACCCCGCAAAGAATCCTTAAATGTTTTGAAAGGTCTTAGGCAGATGGCTCATGTAGCCCAGCTGGTGGATGCCGGAGCCGGAAGCCGCCCGGCGAAGCTGCCAAAGGCAGCCAGCAAGGGCCTGTCCGGAATGCTCTTGATAAAATTTTCAAACCCTCTGTGTTTTATGGGCACAGAGGGCTTTTTCGTGGTTATGTTTTTATGGTTTCCGGCTGGACCAATCCCCGGCCTGCGGCCATTGGATTGGCGGATTCTGGTTCCGGTTTCCACCGACTGGGCTACATTGGCGCACTGCCACGGACCCTTCAAATGGACTCCGCATTCTTTGCAGGGCTCTGCCCTGCACCCGCCACCTTTTTGAAAAAAGCTGGACCAAAAACTTTACATTTCCAGCGGCGTAATTTCACTGGTAAACTCATATCCCTGGCCCCGGGCCTGGTCGATGAAATCGCCTAAAATGGCGGCGTTGGTGGAACTCACCGGATGGAGCAGATAGATGGCGCCGGGGTGAATGGCTTCCACCAGCCGGGTGAGGCTTTCCGCCGGGTCGGGCTGATCATCCACCACCCAGTCCACATAGGCAAAGCTCCAAAAAACGCTCTGGTATCCCAGCGCCTGGGCAATGGCCAGGTCCCGCTCGCAGAAGCTTCCCTCCGGATTGCGGAACAGGGTCATGGTGTAGCCAAACTCCTCCTGCACCACCTGGTGCACATCCTGAATTTCCTGCGCCACCTCCGCTGCCGTGAGGGTGGGGGTCGAGGCGTGGCTGGCAGAATGGTTGGCCACCACATGGCCTTCGTCGATCATCCGCCGGACCAGTTCTGGATTGGCTTCGATATAATCCAAAGTACAGAAAAATACGGCGCTGACCTGTTTTTCCTGCAAGGTGTCCAGGATCTGCGCCGTGTACCCGTTTTCGTAACCTTCGTCAAAGGTGAGGGTCATGACCGGCTGATCCGCCCCCAAAAAAACACCGCCCAGGCTGCCGTATTCCGCCTGGTACTGCAGGCAGGCCTGGGGACGGTTTTCCTGGTCCACATTGTGCCCCTGGCCCCAGCCCTGGGCCACGGTGGAATACCCGGACAGATCGCCCAGGGGGACCTGGGCGGTGGTATTAGCCGGGGTGTTCAAATTGCTGTTGGTATTGCTGACGGCGCTGTTAAGGTCATCGCCGATCTCGCTGGCGGCATCGCCGCCGTCCTCCAGCAGGTCGCTGGCGGTATCCCCCAGATCGCTGACCATATCGCCGCCGTCTTCCAACAGCCGGCTGGCCCCGTCGCCAATATCTTCTGCGGTGTCCCCGGCGGCGGAACAGCCCGTTCCCACCAACAGACAGAGGCACAGAGACAGGGCAAGGATCATTTTTTTCATAGCATGAACCTCCTTGAAAAGTGACAGAATGCTGTCATGGGTTAGTATGGCGGGATGCAGGCGGATTATTCCCGGCACTTTTCATGGGTGCGCAAGCGAAAGCTTGATAGGGCTTTGCGTGGTGTATTGTTTTCTTTATGATCGAAGATTCTTTTGGCTTTTACAAGAAATTTTCCTTCAAAGGTTGCAAATCTCTTTAAATGGCAGCGATGAAACGGCAAGGCAAATTTTGCATTAAAAATTTTTATATCAAATTGGTCGGGCAGAAGTTCAGCCCTTTTCTGGCAAGGATGATATGGAATCATGAAGTATTCCCAATGATTTCACTTGACAAATCTACACTTTCATGGCAAACTAAAAGAAAAAGCAGAAAATTTCTGCTTGTGAAGGAGAAAGAGCATTATGTTTTGTCCTAACTGCGGCCATCAGATTCCGGATGAATCGGTTTTCTGCCCGGATTGCGGCCAATCCGTCCAGCCTGCCCAGGCTGATTCCGCCCAGAGCGGTGCGTCCCAGACGGACGCCGGTCAGTCCCAGCAGCCTCCGGTGTACAATGGGGAGCCGGTGAATCAACAGCAGACCACCTATCAGTATTCTGTCCAGTATACCAAGGATACCCGCCCCATGAACGGCCTTTGTGTAGCGGGCTTTGTGGTGGGCATCGTGTCGGTGTTTATCAATTTTTGGGGCATTGTGGGGGTCGTAGCCCTGATCCTTTCCGCCGCCGGCCTGTCCGCCAGCAAGCGGCAGAACCAGCGGGGCAAGGGCCTTGGCATTGCGGGATTGGTACTGGGCATCATCGGCGTTGTGTGGGGGCTGTTGTCCATGTGCGTCTGCTCCACTTCGTTTCTTGCCTATCTGTAAAAACAAAAAGCCATTTTGCGCTCTCTCACCAGGTGTGGGAAGGCGCTTTTGTTTTGGCCGGTCCCGCCGGATTGCAAATCGTCCCCCGGCATGGTATAATGATTGCCAAAGGCAATCATTACGGTTCCCCTCTTGCCCGGCCCAATGTCCGGCCGGCCATTTTGCTTCGCAAAAACCGAGGGAAACCAGACGGATTTTTTATGGTATCATGATTGTCAAAGCCAACCATTATGGTTCCCGCTTTACCGCCAAAAAGCAGCGGCGGCATTTCGCCTGACGGCGAAAACCAGCGGAAGCCCAACGGAATTTTTATGGGATATCTGACGGCGGAAAGGATCATCGGGATGAAAGATAAATTGCTTGCGCTGTTAACCGAAAACGCCAGGCTCACCACCGAAGAACTGGCGACTATGCTGGACACCACCCCCCAAGCGGTGGCGGAAAAGATGGATCAATACGAACGAAGCGGGGTGATCCGGGGGTATCAGGCCATTATCGACGAAGAACAGGTGGATCGGGATCTGGTTACCGCCATCATTGATCTGCGGGTGACTCCCAAAAAGGACATGGGGTTTGACGCCATTGCCCAGATTGTGGCGGAATTTGACGAGGTGGATTCGGTGTACCTGATGAGCGGGGGATACGATCTGGCGGTGATCGTCAAGGGCCATAACTTCAAAGATATCGCCATGTTTGTGGCCACCCGCCTGAGCACGCTGGATTCGGTGCTCTCCACCAAGACCCATTTCCTGCTCAGCCGCTATAAGGAGCGGGGCATTTTGATGAATCGGGACATACCGGATCAGCGAAGCGAGGCGTTCTGATGGATTACGAAAAATATCTTTCCCCGGTGGCCAATGGGTTAAAGCCCAGCGGCATCCGGCGATTTTTCGACATCGCCGCCGAAATGGATCACGTGATCAGCCTGGGCGTGGGGGAGCCGGATTTTAAGACCCCCTGGGCCATCCGACAGGAAGCCATCCACACCCTGGAGCAGGGGAAAACCTGGTATACCGCCAACGCCGGACTGGCCCAGTTGAGGCAGGAAATCGCCCGGTACCTGAAGGATGCCATCGGGGTGGAGTACCACCCGAAGAATCAGATTTTGGTATCGGTGGGGGGCAGCGAGGCCATTGACCTTTGCATCCGTGCCCTGGTTCAGCCCGGGGATGAGGTGCTGGTGCCCCAGCCCAGTTTTGTCTGCTACGATCCCATTGTCCGGCTGGCGGGGGGCGCCCCGGTGGCCATTGAGACCAAGGTCGAAAATCAATTCCGGCTTACGCCGGAGGAACTGGAAGAAAAGATCACGCCAAAAACCAAGCTGCTGGTGCTGCCCTATCCCAACAACCCCACCGGGGCGGTGATGAAGCGGGAGCATCTGGAAGCCATTGCCCCTGTGCTGCAGCGGCACGATCTGCTGGTGCTCAGCGACGAGATCTATTCCGAGCTGACCTACAGCGGAAAACACGTCTCCATTGCCTCCCTTCCCGGCATGGCCCAGCGGACGGTGGTGATCAACGGCTTTTCCAAGTCCTTTGCCATGACCGGCTGGCGATTGGGGTTTGCCGCCGGACCGGCGCCGATTGTACAGCTGATGGTGAAGATCCACCAATATGCCATTATGAGCGCCCCCACCATGAGTCAGTATGCGGCGGTGGAAGCGCTGAAAAGCTGCATGTCCAGTGTGGCGGACATGCGGGAGGAATACAACCTCCGCCGGAGGTATGTGGTGGACGCTTTGAATAAAATGGGGCTGAGCTGCTTTGAGCCGGATGGCGCATTTTATGTCTTTCCCTCCATTCGCTCCACCGGCCTGTCCAGCGAAGAGTTCTGCGAAAAACTGCTGGAGCAGGAGCGGGTAGCCGTGGTGCCGGGGAACGCCTTTGGGGACAGCGGGGAAGGCCATGTGCGGATCTCCTATTCCTATTCCATCAATTATCTCAAAGAAGCCTTGAAGCGAATCCAACGCTTTGTGCGTGGATGACAGGAGGAACGGCTGTGAACCGGATCACCGTAAAAGCGTATGGAAAATTAAACCTCGGCCTGGCCATTCTGGGCCGGGATGAGCGGGGTTACCACAACCTGAAAATGGTGATGCAGTCAGTGGGGGTGTATGACCTGTTGACCATCACCGAAGAAGGCCAGGGAATGCGCCTGACCTGCGACGATAGCAAGGTTCCCACCGACGAAACCAATCTGGTGCTGCGGTGCGCCCGGGCATTGCTGAAGGAGGCCGGACGGCCCCAGTCCGGGCTGACCTTTCATCTGGAAAAACACCTGCCCATGGAGGCGGGCATGGCGGGAGGAAGCGCCGACGGCGCCGCTGCGCTGGTGGGATTGAATGAGCTGTTAAAGCTGGGGCTGAGTCAGGCCCGGCTTTTGGAAATCGGGGTGAAGCTGGGGGCCGATATCCCCTTTTGCCTCACCGGCGGGACCCAGCTGGTGGAAGGCATCGGGGAAAAGCTGACCCCGCTTTCGGATTACACCGCCGGCGCCTTTCTGATCGGCAAGCCCATTGCCGGGGTTTCCACCAAAGCCGCCTTTGCCGCCTATGATGCCCTGGAGGAAAAGCCCCTTTGGCAGGAGGAATTTGCCCGGCTGCTGGAGGGGGTCAAGCAGAATGATCCGGTTCAGACAGCGGCCTATCTGGTCAATGCTCTGGAGCCGGTCTGCGGCGTGCCGGAGGTGGAGCTGCTCAAACAGCGGATGCTCAAAGCCGGGGCGCTGGGCGCCGGGATGACCGGCAGCGGTTCGGCGGTGTACGGCATTTTCCCCACCTTAAAGGAAGCCCAGCAGCAGCTGGAAAGCTTTTCCCACCTGCCCTTTGCCGCTGCGGTGCGGCCGGTGAACCGGGGCGTGGAGATCCTGCCCCCTTCCCAAGAATAAAATGGAATAAAAGACCAAAGGCCGCCTCATACTGTCCCATGAAATCGGGTAGAATGAGGTGGCTTTATGGCAAAGCGGATTTTTATTTCTCTGGCGGCGGGATTGCTGGCGGCCGTCCTGGCGGGGTTTGGCTGGAATTTGGCCCAGGTCAACCAACAGCGGCAGCAGCTTCAGGACAGTGTACTGCGGCTGCATATTCTGGCCCAGTCGGACAGCCAGGTGGACCAGGCGGTGAAGCTGGCGGTGCGGGATGCCGTGGTGGAAGAGTATGGCGAAACCCTGAGCCGGGCAGCCAGCCGGCAGGAGGCCGCAGAACTGGCCCGGGAGCTGCTGCCCCGGATATTGGATACCGCTAGAATGGCCGCCGCCAGGCAGGGAAGCGTGGTGCCCGTTACCGGCGAGGTGGAACTGGTTACCTTTCCGGCGGTGAGCTATGAAGGGTACACCCTTCCCGCCGGGGAGTACCAGGCGGTGCGGATCCGGCTGGGGGAAGGAGCGGGGCACAACTGGTTTTGCGTGCTCTACCCGGCGGTCTGTCTGAACAGCAGCGTTTCCCTGGACCAGGGAATGACCGACACCCAAACCGATATGCTCACCCATCCGGAGCACTATGAAATCCGATTCGCCCTGCTGGATGGGCTGGCGGCGCTGTGGAACTGGGTCACCGGCGGATAGCCGGCGCAGCCCCTTTCGAACAGGACAAAATCACCATCCGACAAAAATAATCGGCAGGGCTGTTCCCTGCCGGGCAAGCCCCGAAAGGGCCTGCTTTCCGTTTCCCGTTTCCCAGGAGGTTTTTATGCTCACCTTTCTTCTCGGCCGCAGTCACAGCGGCAAAACCCAGCAGGTGCTTGCCCGGCTTGCTGCGCTCCCCCAGACCTCCGGCCCGGCCTATCTTCTTTTGCCGGACCAGTCCACGTTTGAGGGAGAGCGGCGCTGTTACCGCACGTTGGGGGCAAAGGCTTTTGCCCGGGTTCAGGTGACCGGCTTTTCCCGGCTGGCTTCCCGGCTGGTGGAGCGCTACCATCCCCAGGGGCGGCCTGCCGCCGATCCCCGGCAGAAGCTGCTTTTGATGCAGCTTGCCCTGGAAGAAGCCGGGCCGCTTTTGACGGTATATGCTTCCCAGGCGTCCCGAAGCCGTTTGGCCCCGGACCTGTTGCAGACGGTGGAACAGCTTCAGTCCGCCGGGCTGGACCCGGCGGGGGTGGAGGCCTTTGCCCATACCCTGCCGGAAGGGACGCTGCGCTCCAAGCTGCTGGATACCGCCAGGGTGTACGCCGGGTATCAGGGGCTTTTGGGGCAGCGGTTTTCCGATCCCCTGGAAAATCTGCCCCGGGCCGCCCGGCTGGCCCGGGATCACCGGCTGTTCCAGGGGGGGCAGTTTTATCTGGATGGCTTTGATTTTCTTTCCCAGGACAAGCTGCTTTTGCTGGAACAGATGCTGCTTCAGGGCAGCCGGGTCACCGTGACCCTGACCCTGGATCCCGCCGATCCCCGCCGGGAAAGCCTTTTTTCCCTGTCGGATGCCCTTTACCATCAGCTTCGCTCCTTGGCCCATAAATTGGGGGTCACGGTGGCGGCGCCGGAGGTACTCCCCCAGCCGGAAGGGAAATATCCCCCGGCGCTGGAAGCTTTGGAACAACGGCTGTATGCCTTCCAACCCGCCCCCTTTGACCGGCCGGCGGAGGAAATCGAATTGCTCCGGGCCCCCAACCGGCAGGAGGAGGCTCAGGCCGCCGCCGCCCGGATTCGGGAACTGACCCGTCAGGGATACCGTTACCGGGAAATGGCGGTGGTGATGGGCAGCGAAACCTACCGCCCGCTGCTGCAGTCTGCCTTAGAGCAATATGAGGTGCCATATTATTTGGACGACCCCGTTTCCCCCCTGCAGTCGCCCCTGTTCCGGCTGGTGCAGCATAGTTTGGCTTTGGCCGGGGGCGGGTTTTCCCCGCTGCAGGCCACGGCGCTTTTAAAGTGCGGCCTGACCCCCTTTGACGAAAGCCGGGTGGGGGAGCTGGAAAATTACCTGTACTTATGGGATTTGGGGGAGGAGGGCTTCTTTTCCCCCTTCACCCTGAGCATTTACGGACTGGATGGACCTCGGGGGACCCAGCAGAAAGCGGAGGAAACCGCCCGGCTGGCCCGGCTGGAGGAAATGCGGCGTTTTTTGCTGGACGCCGTCCTTCCCTTCCGAAAGCTGGGGGATTGTTCTGCCCGGGCCATGACCCAGGGGCTGTTTGATCTGCTGGACCGGCTTCAGGTCAGGCAGACCACCCAGCAGTACATCCACACGCTGGAACAGGACCCCTTTCAGCCCGCCCAAAGCCTGGCGGCGGCACAGCAGTACCGCCGGATGTGGGAGACCCTTCAGCAGCTTTGCACCGATCTGGCGGAGATTTTGGGGGATCGGGTGGTCAGCTTTTCCCGGTACTGGCAGCTATTGGAGCTGCTGGCGGAGCAGACCGGGCTGGAAACGGTGCCCCAGGCGCTGGACTGCGTCAATGTGGGGCAGAGCGGAAAACTGCATCTGGAACAGGTCAAGGTGCTGCTGATCCTCGGGGCGGAGGAGGGCGTGTTTCCCCAGACCCCCGCCGGCTGCCCCCTGTTTGGAGAAGGGGAAGAGGAATTATTGGCCCAGCACCGGTTCCCCATTGCCCGGGACCGGATGCGCCGCACCCAGGAAGGCCGGTTTTACGCTTATCAGACCCTGACCGGCGGGGAAGAGCGGATTTGGATTTCCGCTCCGGAATTGGATCTGCAGGGAGGAACCATCCCGCCCTCTCCTTTGCTGGAGGAATTGGCCGGGTTGTTCCCCGGGTGCCGGCAGGAAAATCTGGCCCTGCGGGACCCTGTGCGGCTCTGCCAGTCCAAAGAGGCGGGATTTGCCCTGTTGGCGGCGGCGCAGCAGCCGGATGTGTTCACCAAAACCCTGGAGGGGTATTTTTCCCGCTTCCAGGAGTACGACGACATGCTCCGACAGGTGCGCCGGGGGCGGCAGGCGGCTTCCCAGCGGCTGGACCAATCCCTGGTCCGGCAGCTTTACGGGGATCACCCCTTCCTCAGCCCCAGCCGGGTGGAGGATTTTTACCGCTGCCCCTTTCAGTTTTTCTGCAA
>CASDQY010000141.1 GCA_949282975.1 uncultured Oscillospiraceae bacterium
CCTGCTCAGCAGGCGTGCGGCAGCATTCTCTTTTTACGAAAGGTGGTATCCCCCATGGCAAATGAACTGGCCTTAAAATACGGCTGCAACCCCAATCAAAAACCCTCCCGCATCTTTATGGCGGACGGCTCCGACCTGCCCATCACCGTGCTCAACGGCAAACCGGGCTACATCAACTTTTTGGATGCCTTTAACTCCTGGCAGCTGGTGATGGAACTGAAGGCGGCTACCGGCCTGCCTGCCGCCGCTTCCTTCAAGCACGTCAGCCCGGCGGGCGCTGCAGTGGCAGTGCCCATGAGCGACACCCTGAAAAAAATCTACTTTGTGGACGATCTGGAGCTCTCCCCCCTGGCCACCGCCTACGCCCGGGCCCGGGGTGCGGACCGGATGAGCAGCTACGGGGATTTTATCGCCTTAAGCGAAATCTGCGACGTGCCCACCGCTTTGCTGATTAAGCGGGAAGTCAGCGACGGCATCATCGCCCCCGGCTACACCGACGAAGCCCTGGAAATTTTAAAGAGCAAGCGCAAAGGCACCTACAACATCATCCAGATGGACGAAAGCTACCGTCCCGATCCGGTGGAACACAAACAGTGCTACGGCATTACCTTTGAGCAGGGCCGGAATGAACTGAAAATCGACGCCGCCCTGCTGGAAAACCGGGTCACCGACAACAAGGAGCTGCCGGACTTTGCGGTGCGGGATCTGCTCATCAGCCTGATTACCTTAAAGTACACCCAGTCCAACTCCGTCTGCTACGCCAAGGACGGCCAAGCCATCGGCATTGGGGCCGGCCAGCAGAGCCGGATCCACTGTACCCGTCTGGCGGGCAACAAAGCGGACATCTGGTGGCTGCGGCAGCATCCGAAAGTGCTGAATTTACCCTTCAAGGAGGACATCCGCCGCCCCGACCGGGACAACACCATCGACGTCTATATCTCTGAGGAATGGGAAGATGTGGTGGCCGGAGATAACTGGAAGTTTGCCTTTACCTCCCAGCCGGAACCCCTGACCCGGGAAGAAAAGAGAGAATGGCTCTCCAAACTCACCGACGTGAGCCTGGGCAGCGACGCCTTCTTCCCCTTCGGCGACAACATCGAGCGGGCCAGAAAGAGCGGCGTGCGGTTTGTGGCCCAGCCCGGCGGTTCCATCCGGGACGACAACGTCATCGAAACCTGCAACAAATACGGCATGACCATGGCGTTTACGGGGATTCGGCTGTTCCATCATTGATTTGTCTGAAAGGCGGAGCGACAAAGCCTTCCCCTTGAGGGGAAGGTGACAAGGCGAAGCCTTGACGGATGAGGTGCAACCGCTGACCTGCAACATAGGACAGTCAAATATCCTGCCTCACCTCATCAGTCTGACGCAACAGCGTCAGACAGCTTCCCCTGCAAGGGGAAGCCTTTGTCCCAACTCTTTCTCTTTTGCAACAAACTTTCATTTCCCATCCGAAAGGAGACCAACATGAAACTTTTAGTCGTCGGCGGAGGCGGCCGGGAACACGCCATCATCCGCAAACTGAATGAAAGCCCCAAGGTAGACAAAATTTACTGCGCCCCCGGAAACGGCGGTATCTCCCGGGATGCAGAGTGCGTCAACATCGGCGCCTGCGACATTGAAAACATGGTGGCATTTGCCAAAGAACAGGGCATTGACTTCTGTGTGGTGGCGCCGGACGACCCCCTGGCCGCCGGCATGGTGGACGCTATGAACCAGGCGGGAATCCCCTGCTTCGGCCCCAACAAGGCGGCCGCCCGCATCGAAGGCAGCAAGGTGTTTGCCAAAAACCTGATGAAGAAATACGGCATCCCCACCGCCGCCTATGAAGTATTTGACGCCCCCCACGCCGCCATGGACTACATCAAGGCCCAGAACAGCTATCCCACCGTGATCAAGGCGGACGGGCTGGCCCTGGGCAAGGGCGTTATTCTGGCCCAGAACGAAGAAGAAGCCATGGCCGCCATTCATTCCATTATGGAGGACAAGCAGTTTGGCGACAGCGGCAACCAGGTGGTCATCGAAGAATTCCTCACCGGGCCGGAAGTCAGCGTGTTGAGCTTCTGCGACGGCAAAACCATCGTCCCCATGGTGTCCAGCATGGACCACAAGCGTGCGCTGGACGGGGACCAGGGGCTGAACACCGGCGGCATGGGCACCGTAGCCCCCAATCCCCACTACACCGACGCTGTGGCCAAGGAGTGCATGGAAACCATCTTCCTGCCCACCGTCCGAGCTATGGAGGCGGAGGGCTGCCCCTTTGCCGGGTGTCTCTACTTCGGGCTGATGCTCACCCCCAAAGGCCCCAAGGTCATTGAATACAACTGCCGGTTCGGCGATCCGGAAACCCAGGTGGTGCTGCCCCTGCTGAAAAGCGATCTGCTGGATATCTTTATGGCGGTGAGCCAGGGCAAGCTGGATAGCGTGCCGGTGGAGTTTGCCAAGGGCGAATACGCCGCCTGTGTGGTGGAAGCCAGCGGCGGATACCCCCAGAGCTATGAAAAGGGCAAGGTGATCCACGGGCTGGACGAAGGCGGACAATGCCCCGGGGTAACGGTGTACCACGCCGGGACCAAATACGAAAACGGACAGTTTCTCACCAGCGGCGGCCGGGTGCTGGGGCTGACGGCTACGGCATCCACCCTGCCCGAAGCGCTGGAAAAAGCCTATCAGGCTGCCGAAAAGGTAACCTTTGAAAAAATGCACCTGCGCAAAGACATCGGACAAAGAGCCCTTGCGGCGCTGTAATCCCCCAAAAACCGGAACCAAAAATCCCTGTCAGGAGGACGTTTTTATGCAATATCATCAAGTTTATGCGCTGTACTACAGCCCCATCCACAAAGCCGGAGAATGCGCTGAAGCCGTTGCCCGGTCCATTCGCCCCGACTATTACACCGTTGATCTGACCCAGCCCAATGTGCGCCGGCAGATCTATTCCTTCGGCCTGCACGATCTGCTGATCTTAGGGGTGCCCGCCAAAGACGGCGCCCTGCCCGAACAGACCAAGGAAATCTTCCACAATCTGCGGGGCCGGAACAATCCCACCGTGCTGGTGCTCAGCAGCGACCAGGCTCCCTGCGATGATGCGGTGGAACAGATGAAAGCCCTCTGCCGGCAAAAGGGATTCTGCTGCATCAACGCCGCTGTTCTGCCCATGGAAAGCGGAAACGAATCGGAGATTCAGCGCTTTGCCCAAGAGGTAATGGAACAGTTAGAGGCAATGGAAGTGCAGGAGGAAGAAGAGTAATCCCCGGCATAAAACAGAAATTTTTGGAAGGCGCCTGTTTTGCAGGCGCCTTTTTTGGGCGCAAATTTTCCGGCACTTTCTTGACAGGCAGAGATATTTATTGTAAAATAATAAAAAAATATCGAAAAAGAGAGACAAGCAGAGACGATACCCGTTCCTTTCCCGCCCCGCTCAGTGCAGAAAATAACCCGCCGGGCGTTCCTGCCAAAACGGGGGCATTCCTCAAAAATAAAGGGCGTGCCAAGCCGCACACCCATTCTTTAGCTATGTTTTCCGATAGCGCTTTTGCTGGAACGCCCGGATGACCTCCAAAAAAGCATCGCCGTAACGGCTGAGCTTTACCTCCCCTACCCCGGAGATGGTGCGAAACTGCTCCGGGGTCACCGGGCGGCGCAGCGCCATTTCCTGCAGGGTGGAATCGCTGAACACCACATAGGGCGGCACCCCTTCCGCCGCCGCCAGCTCTTTCCGCCGAAGCCGAAGTTGTTCAAATAAGTTTAGGCTGGCGCCCTCCAGTCCCCCCTTTCGGATGGGGGTGGGCTGCACTTCCTTCCGGGGCAGGGCCAGATACAGCCTTTCGGCGCCGGAAAGCAGCGCTTTGGCTTTTTGCGTTACCTTTACCACCGGGTATTCCCCCAGGGTAAAGCGGAT
>CASDQY010000142.1 GCA_949282975.1 uncultured Oscillospiraceae bacterium
CAAAACCTTCATTGGACAGGACGGCGCCGGAATTTCCAACTTCATGGTATTGAAAGAGAACAAACAAACCTTCCTGCACCGCTGTCAGCGCATCCTGCAGCGCCAATCCCTTCAAGACGCAGTCGCTCACAGAAGGCCCGGCGCTCCGGCGGCGGTGAAAAATCTTGTGAAGGGAGGGCTTTTTCAAGTCCCCGTCAATGAGGATGACACGCAAACCCTTATCCGCCATGGCCAAGGCCAGGTTTGCCGCCAGGGAGGATTTACCTTCGTTCTCCTCGGCGCTGGTTACCAGCAGCACCGATTGATTCTTCCGGCGCAGCTGCCGTTCGATGCTGGTGGCCACCCGTTTCACCGATTCAATGAAAGGCATGCCCAAGGTCACAGTAGAAATCAACAGGCCCTTTTTCCGCCTGCTCCGGCGGAACAATTCCCCCAAAGTATGATATTTTCTGGTGTAGGGAATGCAGCCAAGGATCCGTCCATCCAGCATTTTCCCGGCAAGCTTTCTCTTTTTCACGGTAAAACGCATAAAAGAAAGAACGATGATGGCCAGTGCCACCACGCCGCCGGCCGCCAGCATTCCGATCTTCTGCATCCGGCTGACGTTCATGGGATTGGAAGGACCATAGGGCACATTGGGCGCTGAAACCGTATCCAGCTTTGCATTGGAAAACAGATAATCCGAAACGGTATCGTAGTTATTCAAAGCGGAAAGGATGATTTCATAGGCATTGCGGGGAGTATCGGAGGTAACCCGAAGCACCATCAGGTTGGTTTCCGTAATCAGGGAAATGGAGATCTCCCCTTCAATGGAGTCGACCCCCATTTCATCCGCAATCTTGCTGCGCAACGCTTCACTTTGAAACACTTCGCTGAAAACGCTTGCCATCTCGGAAGTCATGCTAAGGGAGGAGTAGGAGCCGCCATTGTTGCCCCGCATGGTTACGGCCAGGGTAGCGGTAGAGGTATACTCCGGCACATATTGCAGCTGATACAAACCGGTGACACCGAAATAAGCGGCAACCACCGCCAGAACAATCACCCAGATGTTTTTAACCAGGTCCCAGAAAGTGCTGCGCAAATCAAATTGTTCTAAACTGCGTTCCATTCTGTTCCCCCCTTACTCTACCATGACCACAAGCCAGGTCACGCCCTGATTACCGCCGGAGGTTACGGTGTATTCCACTTCGTAACAGCCGGGGGTGGAGGTATCCACGCCGCTGACAGCGCTGACCAGGTCGGTATCCACCTGGCTGCCATTAGAAGTCGTAACGGCGCTGATATAGTCATAGGGATTAAAATCCTGTCCCGCAGAGAGATATACCAAATTCTGGGTGAGCTGGATGGTCAGGCCTTGCCGATACTGTTCCACAATATGAACCGGCAGGGTGGCCTGGGCTACGTCCCCAAAGGAATTGGTCACTTCCACTTGAAGTTCATAATCCCCCACCACGGAATAAGAAATATTGCTGTTAACCATCCGCGCCAGGGAACTGATGTCCCCATCCAGCATATCGGTTGCGCCGACATAAGAGGACGCAGAACTGCCCCGCCCTTCCACAAACACCAGGGGCTGGGTCAGTGTGAATTGCGGGGACCGATAATCGGTAAATACCACCTGGCGGGTCAGCGTAGCGGGCTGATTGGAGGAATCAAACACCACATAGGTGACTTCGCTGGTTCCAGTTTGCTGGAAACGGGAAATTTCACCCACCATAATCTCTCCGGTAAGGTCGCCGTCCCGCTCATCGTAAGCATGCAAGCCGCTGAGCATCTGCTCTTCGCTATAGGCGCAGGGCAGTTCCAGCACATCAATGTCGCTGGTCAGGGTAGGATGGGTGGGGTCCTCCCGGCTCTGCTCAATGAACCAGGCCGCCCCATAAATTCCCAACGCTATGACCAGAAGGGCAATAACAATCGTTCGGACTGCTTTCATAGTATTTGCTTTTCACTCCCCTGCCGCCTACTTTCAGACAGCGTTTTTTCAGTCATACGATCCTCGATCCCGTTCGCTCACCAACTATACCCTCATGGAAGCAACACGGAGATAGTTTTATTTTACCATAGTTGCAGATTGTGTCAAGTAAAATCCAAAATTTTTCCATCTTTGTCAATTTTCCGCTGTGAAATTACCATCTTCCGTCAAAAGAGCCAAACCGGATTGTTCTTCCGGCAGCTTCTCAGACAGCGTGATCTTTCCATCCGCTATCTTATAAACCCTGGTGCACATGTCAAACACGCTGGGCCGGTGGGCCACCACGATGACGGTCCGGTGGGGATCTTTGCGGATGATGTTGCGCAAAACCCGGTGTTCCGTGTCCATATCCAATGCGCTGGTGGCTTCGTCCAGCAACAGCACCGGATTATCCGCCAGCAGTGCCCGGGCAATGGAAAGCCGCTGCTTCTGCCCTTCCGAAAAACGCTTGCCGTTTTCCTGCACTTCGGTATTCAGGCCGTCCTCCAATTCACTGACAAATTCCCAGGCGCAGGCCTGTTTCAGCGCTGAAATCAACTCTTCGTCGGTGGCATCCGGTTTGAGGATGCGCAGGTTTTCCGCTACGGTACCGGTGAAAAGGGTGTTGCCCTGGGGGATGTAACTGAACAGGCAGCGGGTGACGGAGGAAACTTCCTCCGGCTCCTCCCCCGGATTTTCCACGGTAATCCGGCCCCCTTTGGGATGAAACAGACCCAAAAGCAATCGCAGGGTGGTGGTTTTTCCCCGCCCGGAAGGACCGATCAAACCGATGATTTCCCCGGGGGAGGCGGTAAAGGAAGCGTCGGTGTACACCGGTTTCCCGGTATCCCCGTACCAGAAATCCACCTGGTCCATAACCACCTTGATACCCTTGGACTTTGCGTTTTCTTTCATGCTTTGAATGTGGGGATTATCCTCCACTACTTCCCGGGGCAGCTCCACCAATTCCATAATCCGCCCGGCGCTGATGCCGGCATTGATGGCGGTGGGAGCCAGGCTGACCACCGAGCTGAAGGAGCCTCGCAGGGAACCGGCCATTCCCACCAGCATGGTCATGGTGCCGTAACTCACATCCCCGGTCCAAAGGCGGTACACCGCAAAGCCGTAACAGGCATACCCGATGGCCTGCCCCACCAGCGAGGTAAGGACGCTTCCTCGGGACTGGTATTTATTCTGATCCATGGAAATCTTCACCGATTCATCCTGAATCTTCCGAAAACGGCTGGTGAAGGTGCCCACCAGATCAAAGGCCTTGATCATCTGCAAATTTTGAAACGTTTCCTGATCGAAGGACATTTTATTGCTGGAAAATTCCTGATTTTTCTGCTGGTATTCCCGCATTTTCCGCATGGAGTACCGGCTGGCCAGCAGAGAGATGGGCGCACCGGCCAAAGCGATCAGGGCCATGGTGGGATCGTTTTGAATCATCACCACAAAGGCGCCGCCGAAGGTAATCAGGGTGGATACCAGATTGGGGATAAAGGTCAGGATGCTGTTGGCCACGCCCCCGGCGTCCCCGTTCATCCGATAGAGCAAATCGCCGGTAGAGTAGTTGGACATGGCTTCCCAGTCGGTCTGCATGACCTGGGAAAAGATATCGCAGCGGATCTCATTGACGATCTTCAGGCGGATCCGCAGGGAAATCCGCTGTTTGATCACATTGATGAAGATCTGCCCAACCCCCACCCCAACATATAAAGAAGCCACCATGGCGATGTTCTGGGTGTTGTAGCCGGTAACGGCGTCAACCAGATTTCGGCTCACCATGGTGGTCCCTAAGCTCAAAAGGGAGCCGGAGGCCCCCAAAAGGGTATAAAAACCCACCAGCAGCCAATAGCGCCGAATGTAAACTCCCATCCAGCGCCATTGAGCGGCCAGTTCTTTTAAACGTCCTTCTTTGATTTTTCTGCGGATTTTGGAAAAAAACATAGGCTAAATCACGACTTATTCGAAATTGGAAAACCGCCCTTCTCCCTTTCCTCCGGCGGTGCAATGCGATCCAGTTCCTCAGCCAGCAGGCGCACGCCCTCTTCATCCGCCCGGTTGTCCAATCGGTAAACGGGAATGCCGGTAAGCAGGGCATCCAGAGTGGAAAGGCAGAGTTCCATGCCGTTTTCCATCCATTGGGGATAGAGGACATTGCCGGAAATTTCCTGCACCTTCTCAAACCCGGAAAGCTCCCGGAGTTGATTGAAAGGGGCCTGTTTCAGCACCACCATGGCTTTTAAGGGAACGGAGGTATTCTCGCAATAAGGAGAAGAACCGTGCCAGGGGGTGCCCCAGGCGGTGAAACCCTGTTCCGTTTGCTGGACATAACCCATGTCCCCGTTGATGATCAAAGAGCCACGGAAATCCCGCCAGCGTTCCGCCTGGGTGGTTTTTCCAATGCCGGAAGGGCCGAGAAAAAGCACTCCCCTCCCCCGATCGGCGATGGTAGAGCAGTGAAGATGCACCATCCGGCGCTGGACGGCGTGGGTGTCGAAGGCCATGGTGAGAAAGGCGGAGGCCAAATCCCAGTTTTCCGGGGCCAGAATGCGGCAGTGGGTCCAATCCCGGTTGACCAGCATCACTTCGGACCCGTTGCGGACCAGGCGGTTTTCCCCTTCCAAAAGAGGAAGGGTTTCCAAGCCATAGCGCCCGATCTGCTGGGGGAGAATCTCTATGGTAAAGTCCGGCGGGACGTCCGCCGGACTTTTGAAGAGATTCCAATAAAATATAAAATTTTCAGAAATTCTTCCTATAATTTGAGTGTAAACCCTCGCAATGCAAAAATTATCTTTCCAAACAACCATTTTCTTCAAATCGTCTGCCATATTTACCTATAAATGCTGATTTTTCATAGAAGTCCCAACTTCCAAGCATGGCATTTAAATCATCCGCATGGCCCACACGGATGTGTTCACTCAAGCCCGCAGCATCACTAGTGTGCTTACCTCCTGATGGACATTCTCCATCTGTTCCTAAAAATGCCGGCCAAGTTACTGGCAGTGGAGTTTCATTCCAATACTCGTTCCAAGAAATACCGGTAAAACCAGTTTCATTCCAAAACAACCAATAACCATCTTCTTGGCTACTAGAAGAAGTGTCTAAAGTCATAATGCCATTATTAACAACATTTGCATCAACTTTTATGTATGTAGATCCCATGCTCATTTCAATCAATCTCCCTTCACTTTTCGATACATTTCCTTAATTCTATTACAAAACGCCTCTGTCACCCGCTCCGGGTCGCCGCATTCGGCAGCCAGCAGGCCGGGGCACTTCATGCAAACTGTTTTCGCCTCGCACAAGGCGCATTCCTGAGGCCAAGCCAGCCCCTCCCAATAGTCCAGAAGCCCCTGCCAGGCGGCGTCAAACCCCAGTTCCGTGGCGGAAAGATGGGGTGTGTCCATAAAGGAGCAGAACCGCATCTGTCCATTCCAGGTGACCCAGTAACCCAAACGGTAATCCTTGCAGTAGGTGCAGGGCTTGCGGGCGGGATCGATGGGCTTTTCCAAATACCGGCGGATCTGGTTTTCCAGGGCTTTGTCGTTTTCTTCCTGAACCCGAACCTGCCGTGCATCGGTATCCGCCCCCCGCACCGAAGGCTTTATGCCGCCGGTAGCCATCCAGGGAAGGCGGTGGGAAAAGGCGTAATACGCCATTTGGGGCACATCTTCCTGGTTCTGACGGATCACGGTGGAGATAAGCTGGGTTGGAATTTTCAGCTCCCAAAGGGTTTTCAGCCCTTCATCCACCCGGGTAAATCCCTGCTCCACGCCGCAGACCTGCTGGTATACCGCATCGTTGGAGCCGTAGAGGGTGACCTTTGCGCTCCTGGGCGGGCATTGGGCCAACAGATCGGCCATCCTGCCGGTAATCAGAGAGGCGTTGGTTTGAAGGGTGATAAAAAACCCCATGGAGGTAAGCCCCCGCCAGATCTGTTCAAACTGAGGGTGCATCAGCGGTTCGCCCCCGGTAACGCAAAGCCAGGTGGTGCCCGCTTTTTGGGCCTGCTCAGCCAGATCCAGCCACTCTTTGGCGGAAAGTTCCCGGCCGTGGGCAGGGATCTGTTCCGGTTTCAGGTGAACATAACACATCCGGCAGTTGAAGTTGCACCGTGGGGTGAGCTCGAAGGTGCCGGAGATGGGAATGGCATCGGCATAGGCCTTTTCCCAAACCTGTTTATAGAATGGGTCCAGCCACTCCATCCGGCGGCAAGCCGGTTCAAACAGCGGTTCATCCCTCATGGTTTGGAGGCCTCTTCCCTTCCGGGATTTTTACAAACACTCTGCCACGAACCACACCGTCATCTAAAATGCAGTTGTCGGAGAGGGTTTTGAGAAATTTCTGGACGTCTTCCATCGCCTGCTGGCGAGTGACGCCATCGTAATGCTCCATGATTCGATCCACCAGGTCTTCCGGCTGAAAATCGTGATCCTTCATATAATCCCACAGATAGGCGCCGGAGGAAGAAATGTATACGATACTGGTGACTTCCTGCACACGCTTTCCGGTGGGTACGATCACATACTGTCCAGCCACTTCCCTGAGAAGGAGCTGATCTTTTAGCTTCACGGTATTCCTCCCAGAACAATCCATACATTTTCCAGTTTCTTGAAATCGACTCTATTCTAACATCGGTTTTTTGCTTTGTCAAGAAGATAATAACAAACTTTTAATTCGACATTTTGACTTTCCCGTAAAATCGAGGAATTTATGACACAATCATACTTTTATTCGACTATGTGCATGAATAAAAGCCGTTTAAGATAGCAAAGCAACAAATCAAATTCACCTGGAATTTTAAAGCAATCAAAAAACAACAGGAAAGCGAAACGCAAAATGCCCATGCTTTAATAAAAATGATCACAAGCAAAGTGCGGTATGTAGCCGGAAAATACGGCGGCAGCGCAGAATTTAAAAAGGAAAAGGGCCTTTTTGCCTCTCGTGTGGTGCTGAATTTCTTGTAACCATCTTCAACAAAGGACCGCCCGGACGCAGTCAGTGCAATCCGGGCGGTTTTTCTGTTTGCTTTGAAACGCTGTCCGTTAAATATTGGTCACAGAATCACAGCATTGAAAGTCGGTATCAATATAGTTGGCGATGAGACGTGCCCGGAAGTTTCGGCTGCTGCACATTCCGTTGGCCGCTCCGGCGGATACGTTCAGGTCTTCCGGAACTACAAATTTAATGCACTCCACCAAAACATCCCGACAGTTCGGGCCGTTGTGCGCCGGAATGGTAAAGGTCTTCATGCCACGCTGATGCTCTTCTCCATAGCGATCCACTTCCGAAAGGATGACCGCCAAAGCCACACGCTTGCCGGGGCAGACACGCTTTATCGTGGCGCTCAGCTGCAAAATCCGGCCTAAGGATTCCAGATTGACATCACCCAAATCAATCACCACAGAATCCTGGCACCCGCTCACCGAGAAGTTGACGGGAACAGGACAAGGCTCGGGCTTAATGACATTGCCGCATTCCACCGTCACAGTGGGGGATGGAAAGTTGACCACATTTCCTTCGGTATCCGAATAACTCACCGACTGATTGACCTGTTTTACGCCGGAACTCTGGGCAACGTGCTGAATCCCAAGTTCCAAAGAAGCTCCCTCATTGCCGGAAACACCCAGCTCCGGAATCTTCCATTGAATGGTATTGGAATTCACCATAGTTGCCGTTCCCTTGGTGGGGGACGTAATGCCGGTGATAACAAAATCCGAGTTTACCACTTCGTCGATGACGATGTTGGTGGCTCCCGGCTTTGAGATATTGGCGGCAAGATCTTTGAACAATTCTTCCAGATCTGCGTCGTTCGGCGTTACCGCCACATGGGAATCATCGGGATCGGTGGCCCAATCGTTTAAAACGCTGACGTCGATTCCATCGGCTCCAATCAAACCGATGCAGTAAATGATAATGCCGGAAGCCCGTGCGGCGGCGGCAACCGGCGCAGGAGGCGGACCGGCGGTCGTTTTGCCATCGGTGAACATGACGATTACCTTTGCGTTGGTGGAAAGGGGATCGAACAACTGAATGGCCTTCGCAAAAGCGTCTGCGTGATTGGTGGTTCCGCTGGCCATCAGACTGTCAACCGCTGTTTTCAACGTTGCCACTGAGGTGATCAGTTGAGTGTTGGCGGTTGCCGTATCCGAAAAGCTCACAATTCCAATTCGGCTGCCGGAGCCGATGTTCCCATCCTGGGAACTATCGGTGGCTTCGTCAATAATATCAATAAAGGTTTTTGCCCCCACTTTCATATTAGAAAGGGGACTTCCTGTCATACTTCCGGAACGATCCAACACCAAAACAATATCGGTGGGATTGGAAGAAATATCCGGAGCGGCTGAAAGCGCCAAAGTTACCCTCAACTCCCCGTCACAGTCAATTTGATTCACACTGATTTGTTTATTTGAATTTGTAATACCCATCTTGTGTTTCCTCCATGGTTTTGAATGAGAAAGGGCTGGTTTGCCCTTTCCCTTCATTCTATGCAAAAG
>CASDQY010000143.1 GCA_949282975.1 uncultured Oscillospiraceae bacterium
CCGACAGGTGCGCCGGGGGCGGCAGGCGGCTTCCCAGCGGCTGGACCAATCCCTGGTCCGGCAGCTTTACGGGGATCACCCCTTCCTCAGCCCCAGCCGGGTGGAGGATTTTTACCGCTGCCCCTTTCAGTTTTTCTGCAAGCAGGGGTTAAAGCTGTCCCCAAGGCGGCAGGTGCGCTATGACCCGCTGGCCAGGGGGAATTTGGTTCATGACATTTTATGCCGGGTGCTGGCCGGGCTGCAAAGCCGGGAAGAGATGACGCCGGAACATTTGCAGTCTTTGGCGGAGGAGTGTGTTCAGCTGTATCTGAAGCAGCACCTTCCCCAGGGAAGTTTGGACAATCCCCGGCTGCGGGCCCAGTTGACCCGGGCGGGGGAAGGAGTAGCCGCCATGCTGCAGGAATTGGCGGAACAGATTCGCCACAGCCGCTTTTTCCCCGCCGCCTTTGAATACCGCATCGGCCAGGGCAGCGCCACCCCCGCCCTGACCGTCACCACGCCGGAGGGGAATTCTGTTTCCCTTCACGGCACGGTGGACCGAATTGACCGTTACCGGGATGAAAACGGGGTGGAATACTTTCGGATCGTGGACTACAAAACCGGGTTTAAAACCTTAAAGCTCAGCGACGTGATCCACGGCCTGAATTTGCAGATGATGATCTATCTGATCTGTCTGGAACAGGGAAACGGGGGGCAGGGCGCCGGCGTGCTGTACCAACCGGCGGCGCAGGCCAAGCTGAAGCTGGGGCGACAGGCCACCCCCGCCCAGTGGAAACGGGAAAAAAAGAAGGCGTACCGGATGAACGGATTGGTGCTCAATGAAAAGTCGGTGGTGCTGGCCATGGACGACACCCTTTCCGGAGAAAGCATTCCGGTAAAGGCGTTGGCCAAAGGCTATCTCAAGGAGGATCAGGGCCTGATCCCCCAATGGGAGCTGCTCTTCGACCAAAACGGCAAAGCAGTGGAGGAGCTGTTTGAAAAGAGCGGCCAGGACAGCCTGATCGACGCTTACCAGCTGGGGCTGGTAACGGAAAAGGTGCTGGATAAAATCCGGGAGATGGCGGATCGGCTGTTTGCCGGAGAAATCGCCCCCCAGCCGGTGGAAACCGGCGGCGGAAAAGCCTGCACCTGGTGTGATTACGCCACCCTCTGCCGGGCCAAGGACGGCCCGGGGCGAAGTTATCCCAGCCAGACCAACCGGGAAGTGCTGAAGGAATTGGAACAGAAATAAATCCTGCCAAACCAAAGCGCCGGGTTCGGAGCTTCGCTTTTCTTTCAGATGGAACAAAATAAGCCCGCCCCATTCTCCATGGAATGGGGCGGGCCGTTTTATCGAAGTTTTATCGAATTGGATGGCTTACTTAATAGTACACATACAGGCTGTTGATGCCGGAAAGCACCCAGTTGCCGTCTTCGTAGGAGTATTCCACCGAAAGGGTGCTGGAATGGGTGTAGGTAGAGGCTTCATCCACCAACTGGTCGGTGCCGTAGTCCCGCACGGTGGCCACATAGTCATAGCGGAACCGAACCCGGCTGTCGTAGGTGAAATCGGAAGCGTCCAAATAAGCGTAGTAGCTGTCGTCCTCAAATTCGGTGAAGGAAATGCTCTTCAAACCGGTGCCGTCGTCATCGTGCAGGTCTTCCAGCAGATCGTCGTAGGCTTCTTTGATGTCCGCTAAAGCATCGGAATCGGAGGTAACGGCGATGCCCAGATCGTCAAAAGCGGTGTTGGCAATGGCGCCGTTGATCAGGGTGGAGAGCAGTTCCTGGCTGGCTTCGTACCGGTCGGTGATGACTTCTTCGGAAAGGGTCAGATCGCTGACGGTGCGGGTGTAGCCGGAATAGACGGAAATATCGGTTTCGTAATCCTCGGTAAGGGGATTGGTGATGGTCAGGGTGTGATCCCCGGACAGCAGACTGGGCACGGCATAGGGCACGCAGCCTTCCGGAGTATCCTCGTCGGCGGTTCCTGCCGGGACGTTGATGCCGTCGATGGAAACGGTGCTGTCGGGCAGGGTGTAGATGATGGCGTCCGCCAGCATGCCTTCGGTGTCGATCTTATAGGTGGGCCAGAACAGCAGGAAATTGGAATCCTGCTTCACCAGGGTGAATTCAAGGCCGTTGGAATCGTCGGGCGCTACCGCCACATAACGCAGGGTGGAGCCGTCCCCCTCGTCGATGAGTTCATCGGCAAAGTCGCTGATGCCGTACTGGGCAGCAGCCTGACGGACATAGTCGTTGTAGCTCATCACCCGGTAATTCCGGTATTCGGAGAAATCTCCGCCTTCGCTTTCCAGATACTGGGCAAATTTTTCCCCGTTGACAAATTCGCTTTCTTCCACATCCAGTTGGTCAAAAGCGGCGGCATAGTTGCCGTTGGACAAATTGCCGATAAAGTTGCTGACCACGTTGGCGGGGTTGCTCATGACGCTGCCGGTGACGAAGAAGGCGATGACAGCCAAAACCACCACCACCCCGATGATGATCCATTTTAAGTACTTTTTCACACCGGGCAGGAATTTTTCCTTGAAGAAGCTGCTGGTTTTGGCCACGGCCACCTGGGCGGCGGCGCCGGCTTTTTCGGCGGCGACCTCTGCCGCAGCACCCACTTTGTCGGCGGCTGCTTCCGCAGCGGCGCCTACTTTGTCCGCAGTGGTGCCTGTTCCGGCGCCGGGTGCGGGTTCCGGGCTGGGGGCCTGGGCGGCATTGGCCCCAGAGGATGCTACTTTTTGACCGCAGTTGCTGCAAAATTCTGCATCGTCGGCAAGCTGCGTGCCGCAGTTGTTGCAAAACATACGAAGTCCTCCTTGTTTTCACAAAAATTTCAGAAGTATTATAGCATACCCAAAGGCGTGGGGCAAGAGCGAATCCACAGGAAAGTTTTTCTTAGAGAGACGGAAGGGAAAAACGAGGGATAAAAACGGCGCATCCCCGGTTTGACAGTGCCGGCAGGGGGTGATAGAATGAAAAAAGAAGAGTTTGGGGCCTGTTTTGGGCTGGAGCTAAGCCGGGCGCAGCCGGAACAGGCCCATGGTCTGTCATTTCCCCGTTGGATTTCCTTCCATATATAAAAGGAGTTTTTTATGCCTGATTTTTCCCTTACCCCCGCCCAGAAAAACGCTATCGAAGCCCAGGGCGGCAGCCTTTTGGTCAGCGCCGCTGCCGGAAGCGGCAAAACTGCTGTGCTCACCCGCCGGGTGACCCGGCTGCTCTGCGACGAGGCGTTGCAGCTGGACCCCGCCAGGCTGGTGGTGGTGACCTTTACCCGGTCCGCCACGGCGGAGATGAAGCAGCGCATCCGCCAGTCCCTGACCCAGCAGGCACGGCTTCATCCCGGCAATTCCTTTTATCAGCGGCAGCTTCTTTTGCTTGGGGGGATGAAGCTTTCCACCATTGACGCCCTCTGCCAGCAGCTGGTTAAGGAACAGTTCCAGCAGCTTGGCATTTCCTCCCGGTTCCGGCTGGGAGAAGAACGGGAACTGAATCAGATGGCCCAGGACTGTCTGAGCCAGATGCTGCAGCAGCGGTGCAAAGAGCGGGACCCGGCCTATACCCTGCTGGCGGAGGTGTTCTGCCGGGAGGGGGAAAAGCCTTTGGAAGAGGCGGTGGAGCAGCTTTGGGACTTTTTGGATTCCTTCCCCTTCCCTTCGGTGCAGCTTTCCGCCATGCTGGAACTATTAAAAGCCCGCTCTGCCCCGGAGGATTCTCCCTGGGGGAAAGCGTTGCTGCCGTTACTGACCCATCGTGCCCGGGGAATTTTGGAAGAGGTGCTCTCCCTTCAGCCGGTGCTGGAGGATGACGCCCTGTTCGGCCCCGCCGCAGTGAAGGCGTTCCAAACCCTGTTGGCGGGCTGTCGGAACCTGGCCGCCGCCTTAGAGCAGGGGGATTGGGAGCAGGCGGTGCTGCTGCTGCGCAGCCTTTCCGGCGGACGGTGCGTTCCCCGGCAGAAAAAGGAGGATCGTTCCCCCCAGCTGGAACAGGCGCTGGAGCGGCGCCGGGAGGTTTTGGAGGAAATCAAGGAATTCCAAACCCTGCTTTGCTGCACCAAAGAGGAATTCCATCAGGATCTGGATTGGCTCCAGCCACGAATGGAGGCTTTGGGGGAGCTTTGCCTGGATTTCACCCGGCGGCTGGACCGGGAAAAGGAAAAGGCGCAGGTTTATTCCTTTTCCGATTTGACCCGGATGGCGGTGCAGCTTCTGGTTCGCCGGGAGGGGGAGGACTATGTAAAAACCGACCTGGGGCGGCGGCTCAGCCAGGAATATTACGCCGTGATGGTGGACGAATGCCAGGACATCAGCGCAGTGCAAAACCTGCTGTTCTGGGGCCTGGCCAAGGGGCCGGATCGGGTGAAGGCGGACAGCGAAGAATACCTGACCGGCAGCGAAAACCTGTTTTTGGTGGGGGACGTGAAGCAATCCATCTACCGCTTCCGCCGGGCCACCCCGGAGCTGTTTGTCCGCCGGGGGGAATTATACCGAAACTACGAAAAGGACGGGGATTTTCCCGGGCGGATTCTGCTTTCCCACAATTTCCGCAGCCGCAGCCAGGTCTGCCGTGGGGTAAACCTGATCTTTTCCAAAACCATGACCAGACAGTTCGGGGATCTGGATTACACCCGGGAAGAATGGCTCAATCCCGGGGCGGTCTACCCTCCGGCCCCGGGCATGGGGGCGGAGCTCTGCCTGGTGGAGGAAACCGATGAATTTTCCCAGGCGGATTATATTGCCCGGCGGATCCGTTCCATGCTGGAGGAAGGATTTCCCGTCAGCGAAGGAGGGAAGTTACGGCCCTGCCGCCCGGGGGATTTCTGCATTCTGCTGCGCAGCACCGCCGGCGCCGCCCCGGAGTACCGCCGTGCTTTTGAGCAGGCGGGGGTGCCCCTTTTTGCCCGGCAGCAGCAGGGGTATTTCGATTCCTATGAAGTGGCGGTGATGCTGGAGTTTCTGCGGATTCTGGACAACCCATTGCTGGATGTTTCTCTGGCGGCGGTGCTCCTTTCCCCCATGGTGGGGTACACCCCGGCCCAGCTGGCAAGGCTGCGGAGCACCGGGCCGGAACAGCCCCTTTACCGGCTGCTGCTGAACCGCCGCAGCCCGGAGGACGAAGCCTTCCTTTCCCTGTACCGGCATCTGCGGATGCAGGCGGCGGTGCTTCCGGTGGACCGGCTGTTAAGGCTGATCTACGACGCCACCGGCTTCTATTATATGGTGGCGGGGATGGAGGACGGCCGCCGCAAAGGCGCCAACCTTCAGCTTTTGATTACCTACGCTCAGGATTACCAGTCCGGCAGCCATCGGGGGCTTGGGGGCTTTGTCCGGTATCTGGACCGGGCCATTCAGCGCCAGGAACGGTTTGAATGCGCCAATGTCCAAACCGGGGAAGCGGTGGAACTGATGACCATTCACAAATCCAAGGGGCTGGAATATCCCATCTGCTTTGTGGCCGGACTGGAACACGGATTGAACCAGCAGGATTTAAAACACACCGTGCTCCATCACGGGGCGTTGGGAATGGCCATGCAGATCATCCGCCCCCAAACCGGCCAGCGGTACGACAACCTGCCCCTGGTGGGGGTGCGTCAGGCCATCCGCCGGGAGAACCAGAGCGAAGAGCTGCGGGTGTTGTATGTGGCCCTGACCCGGGCCAAAGAAAAACTGATTCTGGTGGGCAGCGCCCCTCAGCCGGAGCGCCTGGCCGCTCTGGCCCGGCAGGGGGAACGGCCCAGCCCCTTTACCTATCTGGCAAAGAACTGCCCTTTGGATTGGCTTTTGCTGGCATTGGCGGAGCAGCCCTCCTTCCGGGAGCTGTTAAAGCCGGCCCGGCCGGAGGAGCCTTCTTTGGAGCAGCTTACTGCTGAATTTGGGGAGGATCCGGTGTTGGTGCATCGCATCCGGCCGCCCAAATCACAGCAGCAGCCCCAGGCAGAGGAGAAAAAAGCCTCTGCCCCCGATCCCGCTCTGGAGGCACAGCTGGCCGCACAGATGGAGGCGGAGTACCCCTTTGAGGAGGACACCCGCCTGCCGGCCAAGCTGTCGGTGACCCAACTGGTCCGCCGGGAAACCGGGCAGGAAGAACTGGAGCCCCTTTCCCTGCCGGACTCGGAACACCTCACCGCCGCCCAGCACGGCACCGCCACCCACCGGGTGCTGGAACTGGCGGACCTTTCCGCCCTGGCCCGGGATCCGGAGGGAGAAATTTCCCGGCTGGCCCGGGAAGGACTGCTTACCGAAGCGGAAAGCCGGAGTGTTTCCCGGAAAGCCATCCGGGGGCTGTTTGCTTCTCCGGTGGGACAGTGGCTGGAGCAGGCCAAAGCAGTGCACCGGGAATACCCCTTCCTCTGCGACCTTTCCCCCCAAAGCCTGGAAACCGGAGTGCCTCAATCCGGGAAAGGGGCCGAAAGCCCCCTGCTGTTACAGGGGGTAGTGGACCTGATCCTGGAATGGGAGGATCAGGCGGTGCTCATTGATTACAAAACCGACCGGGTCACCCACGGGGAGGAACTGGTTCGGCGTTACCGCACCCAGCTTGCCTGTTACCGGCTGGCGGTGGAGGAATATCTCCAAAAGCCGGTGACCGGGTGCTATCTCTATTCCTTCGGGCTGGGAGAGTTGATTGAAATAAAATAACACATCATGCAGCAGCGGGGCAACATGACCTCGTTGCTGTTTTTTGCGGAGATTATATACTTTGCACAAGAAATCATAAAAAAATAGATTGACATCCGGCTTGCTGTATACTATAATAATCATAGAAAAATTGAAAAGGAATCGTGTGTCACAAGAAAGCATCCGTTTTTTCATGGCGTTTAAAACAGGAGGTGAAAATCATGAAACAGCGCTGTCTTTCCAAAAGGCTTTTGGCCATTATCGCTGCCTTAGCGCTGACCTTAAGCGCTGCGGCTACGACTGTGTTTGCCCAGTCTGGCTCTTCGGAACCCATTGTGGTGAAGGAAGAGCAGGGCGAGAACTGGTGTGCGGTGACTTATGCCTATGAGGTGGCGGAATAACAGCGATTGCCAGCGGCGGGAAATTCCCGCCGCTCTTTTGCATTGTTTTTGCTATGGAAAACGGTTCCCTTTCCACCTCATCCGTCTGTTTCGCAGACAGCTTTCCCTGCCAGGGGAAGCCTTTGTCCGGCACTGGTTTTTTATGGCAGTAACAAAGAAAGTTTCCCACAACGCCTTTTCCCTTAAGGAGATGCCGGCACAGTGGCATCAGGTGGGCAGGATGAAGGCTTGCTGGGATGAGGGGGCCAATCCTTCAGGGCGGCGGGAAGTTCCCGCCGTTTCTTTTTGCCCCGCCTTCCTTGCATTTTCCCCCTGGGAAGGGTATACTGGAACCAGAATCGAACAAGGAAGTGCACCTATGGCAAAGACCCAAAAAACCAATGTGATGCGCCTGTTGGATCAGGCCAAAATCTCCTATACCCATCGGGAATATGACATTTCCGACGGGCTGATCGACGGCATCAGCGTAGCGAACAAGCTGGGGCAGGATCCCGCCCGGTGCTTTAAAACCTTGGTGGCAAGGGGGCACAGCGGGGGCTTTTATGTATTTCTGCTGCCGGTGGCGGCGGAGCTGAACCTGAAGAAGGCGGCCAAAGCCGCCGGGGAAAAATCGGTGGAGCTGCTGCATGTGAAGGAACTGCTGCCGGTAACCGGTTATGTTCGGGGCGGATGCAGCCCCATCGGGATGAAAAAGCCCTTTCCCACCCTGGTGGATGAAAGCTGCCTGGAAGGGGAAGAGATGATGATCAGCGGCGGCAAAAAGGGCGTGCAGATCACCCTTTCCCCCAAAGATTTGCTCAACTTTGTGGGGGCTTCCACCGCCTCTTTGACCGGAAAGGGGGATGCCCGGTGAAGATTGCTGTGTTAGGCTACAGCGGAAGCGGCAAGTCCCTCCTGACCGCCCGGCTGGCCCAGGCGCTGGAGCTTCCGGCGCTCCATCTGGATCAGGTGCACTGGCTCCCCGGCTGGAAGGAACAGGAACCGGAAGCGGAGCAGCAGCAGGTAAAGCAGTTTCTGGATGGGCACCAAAGCTGGGTGATAGACGGCAACTATCTGGCCCTTTGGGGGGACCGGCGGCTGGCGGAAGCGGATGTGATTTTGCTGCTGCAATTTTCCCGGTGGACCTGCCTGAAGCAGATTTTAAAGCGGCGGCGGCAGAACCGGGGCCGGTCCCGCCCCTCCATGACCCAGGGCTGCCCGGAAAAGCTGGACCGGGAGTTTCTCAGCTGGGTGCTGTTCGTGGGGCGGAACGCCAACCGCCGCAAAGGGTATGACGGCATTTTGGCCCGGTACCCCCAAAAAACCCTTCGCTTTACCCGGCCCAAAGAACTGGAAGCATGGGAACAGGATTTTCTGCGGCCCAGGCAGCCGGGATAAGCCAAACAAAACCGCCCCTTTTGGGCACACAGGAGGAAGCATGAAACGGATCTGGCGAGACGTCCGCCGAGGTGCGGAATATTGGAAAACCTTTTTGTTTTGGTGCCTCTGCGCCCCGGTGGTGGGAGCCATTGGGGGGCTGGTGGGGGCTGCCTTTTCCTGGTGCCTGCGCTTCGCCGGAATTTTTCGGGAAGATTTCTGGCCGTGGATGCTGGCGGGTCTGCCGGTGGCGGGGCTTTTCATTGTCTTTCTCTATCGGGTCTGCCGGCTGGAGAAGGACCCCTCCACCAATCTGGTGCTGGCCTCCATCCGGGAGGCAGAGGCGGTGCCCATGCGGCTGGCCCCTCTGATTTTTGTGGGTACGGTGCTGACCCAGCTTTGCGGCGGAAGCGCCGGGCGGGAAGGGGCGGCCCTGCAAATCGGCGGAAGCCTGGGCAACTTTCTGGGGCGGAAGGGGAAACTGGCCCCCGGGGACTGCCGGATTGTGACCATGTGCGGCATGAGCGCCGTTTTTGCCGCCATCTTCGGCGCCCCGGTGACGGCCATGGCCTTTGCCATGGAGGTAGCCAAGGTGGGGTCGGTGCTGTATTCCGCCATCCTGCCCTGCGCTTTGGCGGCGGTGATCGGGTATGGGGTAGCCAGCCTTTGCGGCGTGGAACTGGAAGCCTTCGGCCATCCGGTGTTTCCCGGTTTGGCCTGGGATACGGTGCTGCAGTCGGTGGCGGTGGCAGCGGTGTGCGCTTTGGCCAGCATCCTTTTCTGCGCCGCCCTTCACTGGGGCATCCGCCTGGCACGGCACTATCTGCGCAACCCCTATCTGCGGATTGCCTTGGGCGGGGTGGTGATCGCCGGGCTGTTGCTGCTTCTGGGCAGCCGGTACGGCGGGGCGGGGCAGGAGATGATTGCCCAGGCCCTGTCCGGCAAGGCGCTCCCCTGGGATTTTTTGGTGAAGCTGTTTTTGACGGTGCTCACCATTGCCGCCGGCTTTAAGGGCGGGGAAATCATTCCCGGCATGGCGGTGGGCGCCTGCCTGGGGAGCACTTTGGCGCCCTTATTGGGAATGGATCCGGCGTTTGGGGGCGCCGTGGGGATGATCGCCCTGTTCTGCGGCATGGTGAACTGCCCTTTAAGCGCCATTCTGCTGGGGGTGGAGCTGTTGGGCGGCGAAGGGATCCTTTACTATGCTGTGGCGGCGGCGGTGAGCTATCTGCTCAGCGGCTATTCCGGCCTGTATTCCGGCCAGCGGTTCAGTCAATCCAAGCTGGAGCCGGAAGAACGGCCTTAACTTGACAGAATAAGCATTCTTTTTGAAAATCAAAAGCAAAAAAGGAAAATGCAAGCTGTTTTTAAAAAAGGGTTGACAATCCGCTCTTCCTTTGGTAAAATAACTCTTGTCGCTGGTCAAGACGCCAGAAACAACGAGGAAATAGGGGAGTATAGCTCAGCTGGGATGAGCATCTGCCTTACAAGCAGAGGGTCACAGGTTCGAGCCCTGTTACTCCCACCAAATATGGCCTGTTAGCTCAGTTGGTTAGAGCGCTAGCCTGTCACGCTAGAGGTCGTCGGTTCGAGCCCGATACAGGTCGCCATTCGCCTCTGTAGCTCAGTTGGTAGAGCAGAGGACTGAAAATCCTCGTGTCATTGGTTCGATTCCGATCGGAGGCACCAAATCACATCATTTCGATGATGTGTATGCAGGTTTAGCTCATCTGGTAGAGCGCCACCTTGCCAAGGTGGAGGTAGCGAGTTCGAGCCTCGTAACCTGCTCCAGACAAACCACCCGTTTCGGGTGGTTTTTTTCTGTCCAAAATTCGGATTGGCCGGAGGAAGGTATGTAGGGCTTGGTGGCGTGTGGCTGAAAAGCAATTTGAAATCAGTAATTTTATAAAATTATAGAAAAAGAATAAAATATAATGACAAATAAAAAATAATTTAGCAG
>CASDQY010000144.1 GCA_949282975.1 uncultured Oscillospiraceae bacterium
TACGGTCTGAAAGCTGCCCGTCGGGCTCCCCAGTTCTCCAAGAGATAAGGATGCCCTTATCGGCTTTGGCGACAAGATTGTGTGTTCCGGAATATTCCGTTTTGGCATTTTATGCTGCAGGATGATCCGGAATCTGATCCATACGAAGAAAGGCATCCATCGAAGCGGTGGATGCCTTTTCGTTTTTTTAAACGGTGGAAGTTCTTTTGGCTTTTTACAGTGTGAAAGGAAATATATCGATGAATGAATTACAATTATTTTTACGGCTGTATCTTTACGAACTGGAATTGCGTCTAAATGACCGCAGCCAAGAACTGTTGGAACTCTCCTTTCAATCCGATGAAGCCAATACGGACCGCTCGTTAAAAGAATATCTGAAACGGTTCATCGAAAACGGGTGCAACCGGCTTCAACAACTGGCGCCGATTCAAGAAGTGCTTGTGGAAAAGGAAGATGGTCAAACCGTATCCTATGAGGTCACGGATCAAGTTCGGGATATTTTTGTGGAAAAAGCTCTGCTTCCGGAAGAAATTACGCCAAAGGTGGAACGAATTCTCGCAGCTGGGAAAACGGCCAACTATACCAAGCCGGACCTTTGCCTGCAAATCAATCTTCACGGCCGGACAGTATATGAAACCATCGAATTGAAATCCACCAAAAAAGACGACATTCCCGGTTCCAGCGTGCAGCAGGTTTCTCCGGAAGGGTGGGTGATCTTTGTCAAACGCAGCAAAAAAACTGTTCAGGTAGCGACGGGGAAGTATCTTCATATGGTCAATTCCAAATTGCAGTTTCCGGATCGCAGCCCCAGGCCACAGGTTTCCTTCAGCGAACTGCAAACCTGGAACCAAAGTCACCGAAACAAACAGGAAAATTCCTTGATCCTTCGCTGGGATGAAGAGAACCCAGATAAGCAGGAATTGCTTACGGATTGGCAGGGGGTCCTGGCCCGGCGGTGGGTCAAGGTTCTGTTTGATGAAAAACCCCTTAAACGCCGGGACCCGTGGTTTCACAATGCTTTGCGAAAATTTGCTTTGGCATTTTTAGAGGAATATGACCGTTTATCCCCCGAGGAGCAGCAGACTTACCGGGAATTTATTGCGGCTCGAATAAAATAAAAAATCCGGATTTCAGCTAAAGCGGCTGATCTTCAAAAAGAGAAATATAAAGCGCCCTTGCAATGTGCCACGCCAGCACCGGGGGAACAGCGTTGTCGATTTGCTTGTAAGCATCCGAGGCGGAGACAGGAAAGACAAAATCATCCGGAAAGGTTTGCAGGCGGGCGCATTCCCGAACGCTTAACCGGCGCCAGCCCCTTACGTCTTCGGGGTGTTCCGGATTTGTGGTGCGGTAGTGACCCTCGATATTGCCGTGATGTTCCGACCGGATGGTGGGGGAGGGCCGGTCCGCCCTGATCCGGCAGTTGCCCTGCATGTTTTTCCCGGGATAGAATTTGGCTTTGGAATAATCCCGGGAAGTATGGTTTGGGATAGGGGTTTTGTCCAGTTGGTCCCATAAATCGTCGATGGCATCTTTGGCGGTGGCCCAGGGATAACGCCCTTGTTCCCCGTGGGTGGGGGCGGGATATTTCATGGTCCGGTGCAGGGTGTTTTGTATGCCCACAATGATGATCCGGATCCGGTTTTGAGGTACGCCGTAATCGGCGGCGTTCAATGCCCGGTATACTACGGTATACCCTAAGCTTCTGAAATCGTCCAGGATGACTTCCAGTGCAGAGGTGTCTTCCCCTGACCTGTTCCGACGAATGCCGTCCACGTTTTCCGCAACAAATGCCATGGGTTTGGTGTGGGCAATCACCTTTTTCATCTCCAGATAGAGTTTGCCCCGGGTGGCGTTCAGTCCACGCCGTTTTCCTGCCAGGCTGAAATCCTGACAGGGAAAACCGCCGATTACAATATCTGCTTCCGGCAAAAGAGAATAGTCCAAATCTTTTATGTCGCAGCACACCGGCGTTTGCTTGAAGTTATAGGCATAGGTATCGCAGATGCGCTGTACGATATCGTTTGCAAAGAGCAGCTCATAGGGGTTTTTTTCAAAGCGCTTTCCCTGCACCTGAAAATCCCCTCGAAATCCCAGGTCCATTCCGCCGCAGCCGGAAAACAAAGAGATGGTGCGCAGGATGTTCCCTTTGGGCAGGATTTCTACCGATACGGTGTCCCGGGTGCTCTTGGCTGTGTTTTCCAAAAAGGTTTGCTGTAAATTCTGCATTTTTTTGCTCCAAGGTTTCTTTTGCTACGGCTATTATATTCCATGGCCGGGGTGATTGCAATGCTCTGCCGTGTTACAAGTTTTTTCCAAAGAGAATCCGCCGAAAGACATAGTTCTTCCCGGTGGATGAATTTTGTGTTTGCCGGTCAACGGCCCAAAGGTTTCCCGAAGATCCCCAAAACGGGATTTGGAAATTTCGGTTGTAAATTTCCGGCAAAAGGAGTATAGTAGGCAGTGGGTCAGCGTGGTTTGGGCACGGGGATGATGGTCACTTCCGCACCCAGCCGCTTGGCGTGGAGGATCACATAGCCGGTACCGGTGGCGTAGTCGCCGTTAAATACGGCGATCAGCCGCCCGCAGTGGCTTGCCAGATACAGGTCCCGCCGGTGGTTGGCGCCGGGATCGTATGACGGGGAGATATTTTTACATTGGCTGCACCAGAGCAGCACGCTTTCGTACCGCCGCTTCCAGGTAAAGGACCATTGCCGGGTGAAGTCGGGATACGGCTGCACTGCAATGAGCTGTACCGCCGGGAAGAGGGAGCGTTTTAAGCGAATGACCTGTTCGGCGGCGATGAGATCAATTCCCTGCGCCATGCCGCAGAGAAATTCGGTGCATCCCTGCTCCATCAGGGCACGGCTTTCCTGATAAAGGCGGAACTTGATGCCGTCCATCTCTGGAGAATGTTCTCCAAAGGGCAGGCTTTGCATTCGGTGTCCGGTAAAGCTGACTACAGTATCCAGCATGGCGATTTCCTTTCTGTCTTTGGAGAATTTGGAGGGAACTTATGAGCACTGTCGAGGAATTGACCTTTCAGAGGGATCGTTGGATCAAGCGCACCTGGTGCGAAATTGATCTGGACCGGCTGAAAGAAAATATTGCATTGATACAGTCTTTGGCAAAGAAAACAGTCATCGGGGTGGTGAAGGCCAACGCCTATGGCCACGGGGATGTGATGATCGCCAAAGAACTGCAAAAATCCGGGATCCACCAGTTTGCGGTTTCCAGCATTGAGGAGGCCATGGACCTTCGGCTGGGAGGAATTGAGGACGACATCCTGGTATTGGGTTATACGGCGGTAGAGTGCGCCCCGGTGCTGTGGGAGTACAACCTGATTCAAACCGTGCTGGGCCTGGATTACGCCTTAAAGCTCAACGAATATCTCACCCGCAGCCGCCGGGTGGTTCGCTGCCATCTGGCCATCGACACCGGTATGGGCCGCATCGGCTTTGTGCAGCGGGAAAACGAAAGTTGTTTGGAACAGCTGGAACAGCTCAAGGGGCTTCATCAGCTTCATGTGGAGGGCGTGTTTACCCATTTCGCCATGGCGGACAGCTTTCAACCTTCCTGCCAGGCAACCACCCGGCTTCAGGTGGAGCGGTTCCGTCATGTGGTGGAATATCTCAAACAGCAAAAGGAATTTCCCTTGCGGATGATCCACTGTCAAAACAGTGCCGGGCTCACCAACTTTCAGGTGGATTTCTGCAACGCAGTGCGTGCGGGAATTATTCTGTATGGATTGGACCCCAGCGACGACGTCCGCCCGGATGTGCACTTTCAACCTATTATGTCCCTGAAAAGCACCGTCAGTAATGTGAAGGTGCTGCCGGCGGGAAATGCCGTCAGTTATGGGGGTACCTTTGTCACCCAAAAGGATACCCGGATTGCCACCATAGCCATTGGCTATGCCGACGGTTATCCACGAAGCCTTTCCAATCGGGCGCAGGTACTGATTCGTGGGGTGCGATGCCCCATTTTAGGCCGGGTATGCATGGATCAGCTGATGGTGGATATTTCCGCCGTGCCGGGAGTCCAGGAAGGGGAAACGGTCACCCTCTTCGGCCGGGATGGAGACGCTTTGCTGCCGGTGGATGAACTGGCAGCCCTTTGCGGCACCATCAACTATGAACTGACCTGCGCTATGAGCCGCCGGGTGCCCCGGGTGTACACCAAGCAGGGCCAGGTGGTGCGGATTGTTGGGTATCTCGGCACCTATGAAAAGGAAGAGCGGGACGGCGCCGAGCCCGCTTATGTGCGGATCTATCGGTAATTTTATGTACTAGAAACGCCGTTCCCGGCTGGGAGCGGCGCTTTGTTATTTTTTCTCAAGGGGTTCCTTGTGCAGGGGAACATCTTCCTGCACGGCATATTTCCGCCAGGGCAATTCTTCCAGTTGTTCTGGATTGGGATAACGACCGGCCCGGGGGGAAGATTGTGATGGAGGGGCTTGGGGCGCTTCCTCCGGTTCTACCGAAAAAAGCTTCATGGGTTTCAGCTCCTGCTGGGGCTGGTAGGCCGCTTGGCTGCTTCGGGAGGAAAGGGAAGTCGGCTCCTTCTTCGAAACAGCGGAACACATCAGCAGCACCGCTACGGCGAGCAGCACCACCCCAAGCCCGATGGACACCCAGAACAGCAATGTGTTCTGGTTCGGGCCGTTGATCCAGGCGGCCAGCCGGCCCAATGTGGGGAAGCAGACCAGAATTTTTCCGGTAACGGCCTGGGCGTTCAAAAGAGCTTCGGCGCCGGCCTGGTCAATCACGCCAAGCCCTTCTTCCAGTTGCTGCAATGTGCCGCAGTCGGCAGAAACGGTATCCTGCTGCTGCCGGAAAAAGACGACGCTGTCTCCCGGGGTGTAGCTGTCCTGCTGCCGGGTCAGCACCAGGGTGTCGGTAAGGGGGATATCACAACTGGACTGTTCCACCAGGGTGATTTGATAGCCAAACGGGAGCTGCCCCTGGTACACCAAAAGGGTGAAGGCGAAAAAGCAGATTCCCGCCAACAGCAGGATCCCCGCCGCCAGCCACAGCAATCCACGGCCGATTTTTCCGGCTTTTTTCCCAGCCATACCCATCACCTTCCCCTGATCCCTGTTTTTTTCTATTATAGCTTCTTTTGACGATTATTGCAAGTTTCTGGAAAAAAAGAGCAAAAATGACTAAATTATGTCCAAAGCCTGAATGTTTGTCTTTTCGTTGGCTTTTGGGCTTGCGAGTTTGCGGGGGTTGGGATATAATGTATGAGAATGGATTTACTATGGATGTATGGTCCGTTTTTTAGGATAGAATGGAGAACAGAGTACTATGCAGGTATCCGTTGGAATTGATATCGGCTCCACTACAGCAAAGGTTGTAGTGTGGCAGGATGGAGAAGTTATTTTTCGTAAATATGAGCGCCACCGTTCCCAGGTGCGGAGTAAAACACTGGAACTGATTCGCCAGGCAAAGCCCTATTTGGAGGGCAAACAGTTCAGCGTGGCGGTGGCGGGAAGCGCCGGCTTGGGTATGGCCAAGGCGGCGGACATTCCCTTTGTGCAGGAGGTTTTTGCTACCTCCGAATTGGTGCGGCGTCAGTTTCCTGATACCGATGTGGTCATCGAATTGGGAGGCGAGGACGCCAAAATTCTCTTTTTTGACCAAAACGGCACCTTTGAAGAGCGGATGAACGGAAGCTGCGCCGGAGGAACCGGCGCTTTCATCGATCAAATGGCGACGCTGCTCAACGTCACCCCGGAGGAATTGGACCGGCTCAGCGCAAACAGCGAGTTTATTTATTCCATTGCTTCCCGGTGCGGCGTGTTTGCCAAAACCGACATCCAGCCCCTGCTCAATCAGGGCGCCAAAAAGGAAAACATCGCCGCCTCCATCTTTCAGGCGGTGGTAGACCAGACTATTACCGGCCTGGCGCAAGGCCGGAAGATCCAGGGCAAGGTGCTGTTTCTGGGCGGCCCGCTGCACTTCTTTACCGGCCTGCAAAAGCGGTTTGTGGACACCTTAAAACTGGATGAAGAACACGCCGTTTTCCCGGAATTTTCCCTTTACGCCGTGGCTATGGGCAGCGCTATCTATGCGTTGGAAGACGGCAAAACCTTTGATTACGACAGCCTGGTGAACTCCCTGGAGTCCGCTGCGGATGAAGAGGTCACCACCCTGCGGATGCCGCCGCTGTTTGCTTCCCAGGAAGAGTACGACGCCTTCAAAGAACGCCACGCCAAGGCCACTGTGGGAACCGTTCCCATTGAGGATTATCAGGGCAAGGCCTATCTGGGCATTGACTGCGGCTCCACCACCACCAAGATTGTGCTCATCAATGAGGATTGCGGAATCCTTTATGAGTATTACAGCTCCAATCAGGGCAATCCGGTGGAGGTAGTGCGGGAACAGCTGATGAAGGTGGAAGAGCTTTGCGGCGATCGGATCACCTTGGCCGGCAGCGCTGTGACCGGTTATGGGGAAGATTTGATCCGCAGCGCTTTTGAAATCGACGGAGGATTGGTGGAGACGGTAGCACACCTGAAAGCGGCCGCCCACTTCAATCCCAAGGTGGATTTTGTGCTGGATATCGGCGGTCAGGACATCAAATGTTTTAAAGTGCATAACGGCGTAATTGATAATATCGTGTTAAACGAAGCCTGTTCTTCCGGCTGCGGTTCCTTTGTGGAGACCTTTGCCAAGTCCATGGGCTACGATGTGGCCACCTTTGCCCAAAAAGGACTTTTTGCCAAGCATCCGGTGGATCTGGGCAGCCGCTGCACCGTGTTTATGAACTCTTCGGTGAAACAGGCCCAAAAGGAAGGGGCCACTTTGGAGGACATCTCCGCCGGCCTTTCCATCAGCGTGACCAAAAATGCGGTTTACAAGGTAATCCGTGCTTCTTCGCCCAAAGATTTGGGAGATAATATCGTGGTCCAGGGCGGCACGTTTCTCAGCGACGCCATCCTGCGCTCCTTCGAACTGGAGATGGGCCGGGATGTGATCCGGCCTTCCATCGCCGGGTTGATGGGCGCTTACGGCGCTGCCCTGTATGCCAAGGACAAACATCTCAGCCGTTCCAATACTCTTATGGGAGAAGGACTGAAAAACTTCACCCACAAGAGCCAGACCGTTACCTGCAAAGGCTGCGGCAATCACTGCAATCTGACGGTGAATATCTTTGACGGCGGCCGCCGCTTTATCTCCGGCAACCGTTGTGAAAAGCCTACCGGCGTGAAGGTGGACGAGAATATTCCCAACATGGTCCGCTATAAGCAGGAGAAAATTGCCCAGCTTCATGGCGTGGACGGCGGGCTGGGAAAAATCGGCATCCCCATGGGGTTGAATATGTATGAGCTCATCCCCTTCTGGCACGCCTTTTTGACCACCCTTGGCTTTGAAGTGGTGCTCAGCGATCCTTCCAGCCGGGCGCTGTACCGCAAAGGGCAGTCCACCATTCCTTCCGATACGGTGTGCTACCCCGCCAAACTGATGCACGGCCATATTATTAACCTGCTGGAAAAGGGCGTCAAGCGGATTTTCTATCCCTGCATGCCCTATAACCTGGATGAAAAGGAAGGGGACAACCACTATAACTGCCCGGTGGTGGCCTACTATCCCGAACTGCTTCAGGCAAATATGGACGAGCTGAAGGATGTGGAATTCTACAGCGGGTATTTCGGCCTGCATCGGCCCAAAGATTTTGAAAAGAAGGCTTACGAATATTTTAAGGATAAATTCCGATTCTCCCAGCAGCTCATTTCCCGGGCCGCCAAAGCGGGCTACGGGGCGTATGAGGTGTGGATGGAGGACATCCGCAGCAAGGGGGATATGTATATCCGCCATGCCCGGGATTACGGCCAGCGGATCATTGTACTGGCTGGCCGCCCCTATCATGTGGACCCGGAAATTAACCACGGCATTGATAAGCTGCTCTCCTCTTTTGGGCTGGTGCTGCTGACGGAGGACGCTGTGGCGCATCTGGCCACCCCCAAAAAGCAAAAGGTGCATGTGCTCAACCAGTGGACCTACCATTCCCGGCTGTACAATGCCGCCCGGTATGTCACCACCCAGCCGGATATGGAGCTGATTCAGACCGTGTCCTTCGGCTGCGGCATCGACGCCATCACCACCGACGAAGTGCGGCTGATTCTGGAAGAAGGGGGCAAGCTGTACACCCAGTTGAAGATCGACGAGATCAACAACCTGGGGGCTGTGCGGATTCGGATCCGCAGCCTGCTGGCCGCCATCGAGGAAAAACAGGAACAGGCCAAGCGGCTTGCCGCCCAAAAGGAGGGATAATCCATGGCAGAGATTGTACGGGACAAAACCGGACGGGTGCTGTTTACCAAGCAAATGCGGGAGGAAGGCTACACCATTCTGGCCCCCAATATGCTGCCGGTGCATTTCAAGCTGTTCGCCAAGGCCTTTCAACAGGCGGGATATAATGTGGTGCCCCTGACCTCCACCGGACGTGAGATTGTCAACGAGGGCCTTCATGATGTTCATAACGATACCTGCTATCCGGCGCTGCTGGTAATCGGGCAGCTGATCAACGCTTTGAAAAGCGGGGAGTATGATTTAAATAAAGTCGCCTTGATGATCACCCAGACCGGCGGCGGCTGCCGGGCCAGCAACTACATCCATCTGCTGCGCAAGGCGCTGAAAAAGACGGGCTTTGAAGACATCCCGGTGATCAGCTTGAACCTTTCCGGCATGGAGAAAAATCCCGGCTTCTCCCTGACCCTGCCGTTAATCAAGCAGTTGGTGTACAGCATTGTTTACGGGGATCTGCTGATGATGCTGGCCAACCAGACCCGCCCTTATGAAAACAATCCCGGGGACAGCGATGCCGCTGTGGACCGGTGGGCGGACATTTTGGTAACGGAATACCAGGACAGCAAAAATGTTACCTATAAAAAGGTGCAGGAAAATATTGAAAAGATCCTCTGTGATTTTGACCGGATTCCCATTACACCCGATCCGGACAAGATCAAAGTGGGGATCGTGGGGGAGATTTTTGTTAAGTATGCCCCTCTGGGCAATAATAATCTGGAAGCCTTTTTGCAGAGCGAAGGGGTAGAGGTTGTGGTGCCCGGCTTGATGGATTTCGTGATCTTCAAGGTGGACAACCGGAAAGTGGATCCCGATCTTTACGGCGGCGGGTTCCTTAAACACAGCATTGCCTCCTGGTTTGAAGATTATCTGATCGGCTGGGAGCGGGACCTGCACACCGCCATCGCCCGCCATCCCCGTTACCATGCGGGCATGACCTTTGACCAGATCAAGGAATTGGTCAAGGGCTATGTGGGCTATGGCAATAAGATGGGCGAAGGCTGGCTGCTTACCGCTGAGATGTTGGAATTGATTCAAACCGGCACACCGAACATTGTCTGTACACAGCCTTTCGGCTGCCTGCCAAACCATGTGGCGGGCAAGGGCATGATCCGCTTGATCAAGGAAAACAATCCCACCGCCAATATCGTAGCCATCGACTACGACCCCGGCGCCACAGCCATCAATCAGGAAAACCGAATCAAACTGATGATTGCCAATGCCCGGCGAATGCAGAAATTATCCAAGCAGAACAATCAACCAAACGAATAAGCACAGGCAGCCACGCCGTACCAGGAAAGGACGAGTATTGTGAAAGAAACAGGAATTACCAGACAGTTGGATTCGTTGGGGCGCATCGTCATCCCCAAGGAATTGCGGCGCACCTTCCAGATTGAGGAAGGGGACTATTTGGAATTTTATGTAGAGGGAGATCGGATGGTGCTGGAAAAATACCAGCCCACCTGCACTTTTTGCCATTCTGATCAGGACTTGGCAGAGTATAAAGGGAAAAATATCTGCCGGAAATGCCTTCAGGCTTTGCAGGCGCAGTCGGCCCATTCGGAAGAATCCTGACTGCGGCCGCCCTATATGTTACAGGGGAAAGCGGATTGTGGAAATCGTGTAAAAGAAACAGGACAATTTTTTGAGAATTGTTCAATTTCGCCTGTTTTTCTGAGAAAAAACGGTTGACAAGCCCCCTGTTTATGGGGTATCATAGAGAGGTAAAATAACACCTGCATCAGGGAAGGAGCGTGGCCCCATTATGGAAAAATTCAAAGGATTTTGGAGCACACTGGTATTTGTTGTTGGATTAGGTGTCCTGATCGCAGCCGGCGTGGCATTGGTGTGCCGGCTCCTGGACGATAAGGCCTACGAAGAAAAGTGGAAAGAATACGACGAATGCGGCGTTCAGTAAAGAGAACGTCTTTCAGGCGGGCGCCGGGCGGTGCCCGCCTTTTTCCTTTTGCATAAGAAAAGAGATTTTACAAAGAACTTACAGATTTTTTGGCGCAAATCCCTTTGCGGCAAAGTGCGCTTCTGGTATAATGATTGACAAAGCCAATCATTACGGTTCCCCTCTTGCCCGGCCCAATGTCCGGCCGGTCATTTTGCTTCGCAAAAACCGAGGGAAACCCAACGGATGCTTTATGGTATCATGATTGCCAAAGGCAATCATTACGGTTCCCGCTTTGCCGCCAAAAAGCAAGGGCGGCATTTCGCCTGGCGGCGAAAACCGGCGGAAACCCAACGGACACTTTAAGGTATCATGATGGCTAAAGGCAATCGTTGCTATGTCCCGCTTGCCCATGGGAATCCGGCCGGTTGTTCTGCACCTGCCGTAAGCCCGGCCACCCACAAAACGGTGGACCACACGGAATCTGCGCCTTTGACACCGAGGAGGAAAACCATGCGGCTGGGGTTGATTGATTTAGGGTCCAATACCGTGAAATTAGCGCTGTATCAGGTTCAGGGGAACCGGTTTGAGCAGTTGGATTT
>CASDQY010000145.1 GCA_949282975.1 uncultured Oscillospiraceae bacterium
TAATAGCGGTAATTGGTCCATTCGTCTTTTTTGCTTGGCTTCACCAATCCAATGCGGTCATAGTGCCGCAGGGTTTCGCTGGTTGTATGGACAGCCTTTGCCGCTTCTCCAATGGAAAAATAGTTCTTCATCTTCATTTTCCCCTATTGACTTTTGTGTTACACAAAGGTTTATACTTTATTTTAGCATAGGCCATGGCCAAAAGCAATGGCTGTGCCAACGTTGTTAGGGAGGAATTACCATGAAAAAGATGATTTCACTTGGATTATGTCTTACATTGGGCAGTTTTGTTCTGACGGGCTGCTCCAATAACAGCGAACCATTTGAGGAAAAAAGCTATACGTCAGAGACAACCATCCAAGAAATCAACCTGGATGTACGGGACCGGGAAATTGAAGTGTCCCTGTCCCCGGACGATCAGGTTCATATTCAATATTCTGAAAACAGCAAAGAGTATTACGAAATTTCCGTTTCCGACGAAAATGTGCTGACTATGGTCAGCGCAAGCAATAAAGAATGGACGGATTATATCGGGGGGAAACCCGCCGAGGAGGACCGGAAAATATCGTTGCAGATCCCGGACGCACTTTTAGAGAACCTTACGCTGTCTACAACAAACGAGAATATCACCCTTTCCGCCTTGTCGGTGACCGAAAGCATTCACCTTTCTTCCAATGGGGGAAATATTTCCTTTGGGAACCTGGATGTGGGCAGCGCCCTGACTCTGGACGCTAAAAATGGAGATATTTCCGGCACAATCGTAGGGGGCTATGATGATTTTGCCATCCAGACCGAAATCAAAAAAGGCGAAAGCAATCTGCCGGAGTGGAAAGACGGCGGCGAAAAAACGCTGCATGTATCCTGCAATAACGGCAATATCTCCATTGATTTTCAAAATGAAACGTAAGCCGCTTATGAAAAACGGAGCACGAGTCCAGTAAAAACGGACAATAGAAATAAACGACCTCTTATGGTGGAATGAAAACATCGACCATAAGAGGTTTTGTTATGCCGAGAAGATACCGCCATATAAGCGAATACGAAAATGAAATATTGGAAATGCGACAACAAGGAAAAAGCAGAAAGAAGATATGCGGGATTTTCTCTCGCTCTCCGAAAGAAAGCGAGGATAAGCGAAAAATATATGGTACCTATGTACTACCTTTTTGCATTTTTTAAGGCAATTTAACAGCCTTTAGCGCACCGACTTAGAAAAAGCAAAATCGCCGCAACCCTGCATAAACACTGGGGTTACGGCGATTTATCACTGGTCGAGGTGACGGGATTTGAACCCACGGCCTCTACGTCCCGAACGTAGCGCTCTACCAAACTGAGCCACACCTCGACAACGAAAGTTATTATACCAAACCTTTCCCGGTCTGTCAACTATAAATTTTCCTTTCCCTGCCTGGAAGATGAACGAAAAGAGCCGCCCCGAATCGAGGCGGCTACTACTATGATAAATGCTCCGGCTTTTCAGCCCAGAAACCTGCCGGTAATGCTGTTTGGGTTTTGGGCCACAGCTTCCGGCGTTCCGGCCGCTACGATCCTTCCGCCTTCTTCGCCCCCTCCCGGGCCCATGTCGATCAGATAATCGGCATTTCGGATCACATCCAGATCATGCTCAATGACAATCACAGTGGCGCCCTTTTCCAGCAGGGTCTGGAAAACCTCCAGCAGGGTGCGCACGTCCAGCGGGTGCAGGCCGATGGTGGGCTCGTCAAAGACGAAAACAGTATCCTCCTGCCCCCGGCCCATCTCGCTGGCCAGCTTCAGCCGCTGGGCTTCTCCGCCGGACAGGCTGGGGGTAGCCTCTCCCAAGGTCAGGTATCCCAGCCCCAGACTTTCCAACACCTCCAGCCGCTGCCGCACCAGCTTTAGATCGGCGCAGGCGTCCAGGGCGGTGTGGATATCCATGGCCATCAAATCGGGAAGGGAATAGGCCTTCCCTTTTTTGCTTTGGTAGAGTGCTCTGCCCGCTTCTTTGCTGTAGCGGCTGCCCCGGCAGTCCGGGCAGGGAATATCCACATCCGGCAAAAACTGCACATCCAGGCTGATGGAACCGGTTCCGTCGCAGGTTGGGCAGCGCAGCTTCCCGGTGTTGTAAGAAAAGTCGCCGGCCTTGAACCCCAGCGTTTTGGCGTCGGGAGTTTTCGCAAAGATTTTGCGCAGTTCGTCGTGAACGTTGGCGTAGGTGGCCACGGTGGAGCGCACATTGATGCCGATGGGAGTGGCGTCAATGAGCTTGATTCGCCCGATTCCCGGGGCCTCCACCCGGAGAACATGCCCCGGCAGCTTTTTCCCGGCAATGGCTGCTTCCAATCCGGGAATCAGGCTTTCCAGAATCAGGGTGGTTTTTCCGGAACCGGACACCCCGGTTACTGCCGTCAGCCGCCCTTTGGGGATGGTTACTTCTAAGGGCTTGACGGTATGGATGGAATCGGTGGTCAGGTGAATTGCCCCCTGTTGGAACATTTCTTCCGCTCCGGCCCGCTGCCGCACCAGAAGTTTTTCCTTCCCGGTAAGGAAAGGCCCGATGAGGGAGCGGGGATTTTGCCCCAGTTCTGTTACGGTTCCCTGGGCCACCACCGTTCCGCCGGCGGCACCCGCTCCCGGCCCCATTTCAATGAGCCAGTCAGCCTGGGAAAGGATCTGGGTGTCGTGGTCCACCAACAGCACCGAGTTGCCGTCTGCCACCAGATCCTCCATCACCCGGTTCAGCCCCAAAAGGTTGGAGGGGTGCAGCCCGATGGAGGGCTCGTCCAACACATAAAGCACCCCGGTGGTGCGGTTGCGTACCGCCCGGGCCAGCTGCATCCGCTGCCGTTCCCCGGTGGACAGGGTGGAGGCGGCACGATCCAGGGTGAGGTAACCCAGTCCCAGCTCCATCAGCCGCTTGGCTACGGTTTGGAAGGACTGGCAGATGCTTTCGGCCATGGGCCGCATTTCTTCCGGCAGGGAAGCGGGAACCCCCTCCACCCAGTGGGTCAATCGGCTCAAGGTCATTTGACAGGCTTCATCCAGCCCGATCCCCCGCAGCTTTGGCTCTCTGGCGGCGGCGCAAAGGCGGGTTCCGCCGCAGTCCGGGCAGAGATCTTCCTTTAAAAACTTCTCTACCCGCTTCATGCCCTTTTCGTCCTTGACCTTCGCCAATGCGTTTTCCACAGTGTAAACGGCGTTGAAGTAGGTGAAGTCCAGCTCTCCCGCCTGGTTGGTGTTTTTGGAATGATAGAAGATATGCTTCTTTTCCGCCGGGCCATGGTATACAATCTCCTTTTCCCGGTCGGTCAGTTCCCGGAAGGGCAGGTCTGTCCGCACGCCCATTTCCCGGCCGACGTCCACCCTCAGCGACCACGTCAGGGTGTTCCAGGGGGCAACCGCCCCCTGGTCGATGGTAAGGGTATCGGCCGGCACCAGTGTGGCAAGGTCCACGGTGCGGACAATGCCGGTGCCCCCGCAGCGGCGGCAGGCGCCCTGGCTGTTAAAGGCCAGCTCCTCTGCCCCCGGTGCATAAAAATGTTCTCCGCACTGGGGGCAGACCAGTTCCTGCCCCGCCGCTACCGCCAGCGTGGGGGAAAGGTAATGGCCGTTGGGGCAGCGGTGGCTGGCAAGCCGGGAATACATCAGCCGCAGGCTGTTGAGCAGTTCTGTCCCGGTGCCGAAGGTGCTGCGGATACCGGGCACACCGGGCCGCTGGTGCAGCGCCAGCGCCGCAGGGACATACAGCACCTGGTCCACCTCCGCCTTGGCCGCTTGGGTCATCCGTCGGCGGGTGTAGGTGGACAGGGCTTCCAGATACCGCCGGGAACCTTCGGCATACAGCACCCCCAGCGCCAAAGAGGATTTTCCCGAACCGGATACGCCGGCGATGCCTACAATCCGGTTCAGCGGAATTTTCACATCAATGTTCTTTAAATTGTGCACCCGTGCCCCTCGGATGAGAATCTGCTTTGGACTTTCCTGTCTTTCTTTCATGGCTTCTGCTCCCCCCGGATGATGTTGCCTGTGATTTGCGGCAGTATTGTTTTTATTATAGCATAGTTCCGCCTTTTGGGACAGCCCCGGCGGTTTGCTCTCACGGAAATCAATTTTGAAGTTTTGTTATCAGCAGAAAGAGATGCAGTCCAGGCTTCCCCTTGTAGGGGCGATGCGACACAGTCGCATCTGCTGTCAGCGTGAGCTGACTGATGAGGTAGCTGGTTTCCGAACGCTTTTCTGTAGAGGAAAACTTTTTCTTTTCCACCTCATCCGAGCAAGCTGCGCTTGCCCACCTTCCCCTCAAGGGGAAGGCTTTGTCCTGATTTATTCATATCTCCCCTTAGGGGAATACTGCCGTACCCATTGCGTGACTCCTAAGAAATCCTACGGGATCTCTTGAAAATTGATTTCCGTGGGTTTACTCTTGACATCGCCTTTTGGCTGTGCTATCCTGTCTATGCTAAAACTTCCGTGTGGATTTTTCAATCAGCTTCTGATTTTTTTCGCCACGCAGTGTTCCCAAAAGGTTCATTGCGTGGCGTTTTTTGCAAAAAGGATCCCA
>CASDQY010000146.1 GCA_949282975.1 uncultured Oscillospiraceae bacterium
CAATGGTCAAAGGGCGGTCGTTGCAGTTCACTACTGTCTGATGCTTCATGCTCTGTTTTCTCCTCTCTTGCAAATTTTATGCCTATATTCTAGCAATCTTCCAATTCACCGTCAATTATAATTTTTATCATTCGACAAAAAACGGTCGTCGTTTTCGTTGTTTTATCCAAAAAGAGAATCTGTTTTTTGTGATTCTTGCTCTTTCATTTCAGTGAAAACGCAGAATTTCTTGGGAATCAGGATGGGTCAAGCAATCTGTTGCAAAAGAAAATGGTCCGGCGCAGGAGCTCCCATGCATTTCGGTTTAAAAAGCGCAGGCGCATCTCCCATCCGGAAGATGCGCCTATATCGGCGGCAGACCGCCTTAGTTTGCATTTTCGTTTTCATCGTCCTGTTCCTGAAATCCGGTAAGGTACCGTGCCACCTGAATGAAAAACCGGCTGTTGCTGGGGCGCTTGCTTGGAAACAGAGCACGGAACAATTCATCCTGACAAGATTCATATAACTGAAAAACCATCCGTCTCAACCGCTGTTCTACCGCTGAAACCGTCAGCCGGTTCTGCCGGGCAAGCCGTGGATAGATATATTTCGTAATATGCTGCATCCACTGAGGATGGGCAACCGTCAACAAAACGGTTTGCTCGATCATCCGGCGGTTGGGCTGTTTTTCCGTCACCTGCCAGCGATCCAAAAGCTGTGCCAGCGTAAGCGGCGGCGTTTGGTCGGATTCTCCGGTGAAAAACAGGCAGCGAATCATCCCCAGCACACTTTCCGGATCCACCGGCAGGGTAAGGACGGCATCCGGCTTTTCCCGAAGGGGTTGAACCAATAGGACGTGGGTTTCCAGCCACAAAACCTTACAGTTCAAAAGATGGCAGCGCCGGATTTCTTCCTCACAGGTCTTGCCGGTGTTGGTTTGCAGGATCAGAAGCTGTGCTTGAAGCTGATAGATCCGATGGAGGACAGCCGGGAAACTCAATTCTACCACTGTCACCGAATGCCCGGCCTCTTTCAAGGTGCGTGCCAGGCGAAGCTGTAAGCCGGTTTCAGCGCAGGACAGAACAATCGTCAAGTGGGGACCCTTTTTTGTCACCGCCTCTTGATGTCCCATGCATGATTTCCTCCCTTTTATTGTTTATTTCCCTATTATTGTAGCAACTGCGCCGGGCACCGTCAATCATAATTTTTATGAATTGACAAAATTCGGTCGTCATTTTCGGTGTTTTTCCTAAAATGACGACCTGTTTTTTGTTTAATTTATGTTTTCAAGGTATTCCTCCAGGCAAATCCCCTGGGAATAGATCTGGGCAGCGGCTTCACGCCCCACATAACGGTAATGCCAGGGCTCATAGGTGATGCCGGTAATGCTGCTTTTTTCTTTGGGATAGCGAAGGATAAAGCCGTACTTCCAGCTATTGGCCATAAGCCACTGCTGGGTCAGGGTATTTTCCTGTTCTTCTTCCAAGATCTGCTGGTTGAGGTCCACGATATCCACTGCCAATCCCAGCTGATGCTCACTGGTGCCGGGCACCGCCACATTTTCTCCGGCTATTCTTTCTGCCTGCTGCTGAGAATACCCCTCCGCCAACAGAGAGTTCACCTTTTCCTGAAACAGAGTTTCCTGTTTTTCCTGGGTGCGGTAGGAGGAACAGATTAACGGCTCACAGCCTGCGGCACGGCAATCGTCCATCATCTGCTGCAAATCAGGATAGCAGCGGGAATCCACCGACTGCCCATTTTGCAGCTGCGTAAGCTGGGGCGGCTCATACCCCGCTTCCATGGGGGTATTGGGATTGACCAAAGTCAGCCGCCAATCCGAGGACCACGCCGAAGAAGAATCCTGCTGCCGGGTATTCTGCTGCGGTTGGGGAGAAGTGGAATCCTGCAAACCGGTAAGCCAAAAAATCCCTGCCAGCAAAAAGCAGAGGAAAGCGGCGCAGATCAGGGCGGCAACGGCAATCACGCTCCAGCGAAGGCGATAGCTGCCGGTGGTTTTGGATACAGACATGGGAATACCTCCTAAGATATTTGCTCTTAGAATAGCCTGTCCCATCCACCAAAAATCAATCAAAAATCATCCGTTTGCCATCCATACAGTCAGGTTTTGGCATCCTCTTACAAAACCACTATTGGATGATCGGCTGGATCATCGGCGCAGCGACTGAAAGATCGGCATAGCTCTGATCCGCATAGCTGAAATTCAGCGATATGCTGCTTGCGTCAATATCCACGATCACCCGCAGCATATTACCCCCTTCATCCGAAAGAAGAATCCAGCCCGGAGACGCCCATGTGCCGTAAGCGTCATCCACAATTTCCTGAATACCCAGTACCTGCAGCCCCCAATACTTTGCCAGCCCGCTTGCCAGATCACTGACAATGCCCGAATAGACGGTAGCATCCATGTTTCCACGATAGTAATGATATTGAACGACCAAACCGGTTTCATCGTCCACCGTAGCGGAGCAGCCATAAGCCCCTGCAGTGGGATAGGCGTCCACATACCAGAACACCGAGCCCTGGCCGGTAAGGCGGTCGAGCACCAGCCCGGTAGTGGGGGACGGTTTGCCCTGTTCGCTGTCAAAGCCGGAAAGGGACTGTCCCCAATCGGAAACCTCGGCATCAAAGTAAGGCAAACCGGTGTATTCATTCATCTGCCGGATGAACGTCATCACGCTTTCAAAAGCGGAGGCGGCAGTTTGCGTGCGGTTTTGCTCCTGTTCCGCCTGGGATACGTCCTGCTGGACCACGCCGTAGCTGTGCGCCGTATTTTCTTCCAGAAGATAGCTCATGGTATTTGGCTGGGTGACCAGCGCCAGGCGCTGAAGAAAATTCAGCGGCTGAACATCATTTCCGGAGCCGTCCAACTGCACGACCCGGTCAAACTGCCTTTGCTCGATCCAGCGGCAGATTTCCCGTGGAAGGAGCATTCCGCCCACAATCAGCGCCAAACAGAGCAAAAGCAGGGCGGCGGTGCGGACACGGCCGGGCCAGCGGCGGCCCGGTGTGCCGGATGGATGCTGCTTCATGTTCTCCCTCCTCGAAACTGTGCCACCACATCGGTGCCCTGGTTTTGTTTGCTTTGAAAATAGAGCTCCCCGCCGTGAAGCTTGACGATGTTTTCACACAGCGCCAGCCCCAGCCCGGAACCGCCCTGGGCCCGGGAGCGGGATTTATCCACCCGATAAAAGGCTTCCGTCAAATGCTTTAAAGAGTCCTGGGGGATGCCCCGGCCGTTGTCCTGGACAATCAGCCGGCAGCCGTCCTCCGTCATCTCCAAAATCACCAGGATGCGTCCGCCCCGGGAAGGCAGGGCTTTCCGGGCATTGTCAATGAGATTGGCGGTGAGGGTGACAAAAAGATCCGGCTCCAGCAGGCAGGAACCCGGCTGTACTTCACAGTTCAGATCTATCCCCTGCTGGGCGTACACCGGGGCAAGGCGGCGGACATAGTCCTCCACCAAAACCCCCGGTTCGCAGGATCGTAACGGAACCGATTGCTTTCCGGTAACGAACAGATCCAGCAACGTCATGCTCATTCGTTCCAGCCGCTTGGCTTCGGAGAAGATATACTCCGCCGCCTCGGCCTGTTCTTCCGGCGTCAGGTCATGACTGCGCAGCAGGTCGGCATAACCGATGATGGAGGTCATAGGGGTTTTCAGTTCGTGGGTAAAGCTGCCCATAAAGCGTTCCTGCTGCTCCATGGACTGTTTAAGCTGTTCCACGCTCTGTTCCACCTGATCGGCCATGGCGTCGAACTCCCGGCTCAGCCGTCCGATCTCGTCCCGGGAAGTGACCCGGCTCCGGCAGGAAAGATTGCCGGAAGCGATCTCCCGGCTGGCCTTGGCCAGCCTTTTCAGCGGCCGGGTCAGAAACCAGGCGATGGTGTAGCTCAGCACAGCGCAGACCAGAATCAAGCCTAAGTATACCAGAACATACACCTGAAACTGGATCTGCCTGGTTTCGTACACCGAAGAGATGTCATATACAAAGGAAAACCGGTAGTCCATGTCGTTGACGGCAAGGGTCTGCTCCAAAAACAGGCACTCCTGCCCCTGGGGGGAATTGGGGTCTACCGTATCCCCCAAATGAAAGAGGGTCACGCCCCCCACGGAAACCGACAGGGAAAGGAAGGAACTCATAATTCCCTGTTCCCAAAGCTGATACACATTCTGCTGTAAATGGGGCTGCAGGCCGTCCTCATCCTCCCAGCCGCTGTATTCTCCCAACGTTTGAACCATATCCACCGTCAGGTTCACCGCATCGGAAGCGTCCGCTTTTTGGCGATTGAAGGAGGTGTGAAAGGAAGCGGCAATCCAGATACTTCCGCCGATGCCGAAAAGCACCGCCAGCAGACAGGTCACGCTCAATGCTATTTTGGTGCGAAACCTCAAGGGTTCACCTCCAGTCGATATCCAACTTTATTCACGGCCCTGAGGCGCTGTTCCCAGCCCACCTTTTTCCGCAGCCGCTGAACATGGAGATCCACGGTTTTACTGCCGTATTCCAATTCCCCGCCCCATACCTGGCGGTAGATGGTTTCCCGGTACAGGGCAATGTTGGGGTTGCGGGCAAAGAGCAGGAGCAGATCGTATTCTTTGGGCGTAAGCCGGATGGGAACGCCGTCTTTGGTAACCTGCATGGAAAGGGTGTCGATGACAAGGCCCCCGATTTGAAGCACCGCCTGGGTTTTCTGGTACCGGCGCAGAACCACGTCTACCCGGGCCAGCAGTTCCTGCACCTCAAAGGGCTTGATGATATAATCCTCCGCCCCCATCCGCAGCCCCTTCACCCGGTCTTTCACTGCATTTTTAGCGGTGAGAAAGATAACCGGCACCTCCAAAGGGCGGATATATTCCAACAGTTCAAAGCCGTCCACCTTGGGCAGCATAATATCCAGCAGAATCAAATCAAAGCTTTTGGTGTCAATAAGCTGAATAGCCTGGTCGCCGTCGAAGGCGCACTGGCACCGGTAACCGGCTTTTTGCAGGCTCATACGGATCAGATTGGAAATGGGAGGTTCATCCTCCACAATCAAAATATTTATCATAATAAGGCAATTCTCCTTTAAATTCCTAGAAAGCAGAAGCTGTTTTTCAAATATTAAAATACCGCTTTCCGGCATCCAAACGGCAACAACCGCCCGGGCAGAAAACGATCTGCTTCCATTCTAAAATCCAAGCTGCCGGCTGTCAAGGAAAAACCCCGGAAAAGCCCGGGAAATCGGTTGCGTTTTTCCCCCAAAAGAGGTATCATAAAGCCAAATCAAAATCGATAGGATAGAAGGAGGAATTCTCTTGCGCTACAGCGCTGTGGACTATTCCCATCAACAGCTTGCCCTGCGGCTTCATCCAGGGTGCCGCTGCATCGACGCTACCGCCGGCCGGGGCCACGACACCGCCTTCCTCTGCTCCCTGGCGGGAGAATCCGGACAGGTTACCGCCTTTGACATCCAGCAGGAAGCCCTGGACAGCACAGCAAAACGGCTGAAAGAATTGGGCTATCATGCCCGGCTGATTCTGGACAGCCACCACCGGATGGAAGCCTACTTCCCGCCGGAATCGGTGGATGCCATTACCTTTAATTTCGGCTGGCTGCCCGGCGGAGACCACGCTGTCTTTACTAAACCGGATACCAGCATTCCCGCCATTGAAGCGGGGCTGCGGCTGCTGCGCCCCGGCGGGGTAATGAGCCTTTGTATCTACAGCGGCAAGGACACCGGCTATGCCGAACGGGACGCTCTGCTTTCCTTCCTGCCCACCCTGCCCCAGGAAAAATACACGGTGCTGCTCACCCGGTTTTCCAACCGCCCCAACGATCCGCCCATTCCTGTGCTGATTCTCAAGGAGTGAGATTTCATGAAAAAAGCCTGTTTGGCCGTTTTGCTGCTCTGCGCTGTTCTGGTTTTTGGCGGGTGCGGCAATGTTTCGGGAGGGGCCTTTACCCAAAAGGAAACCTCCGGCACACAGGATCAAAAAGCCCAAGCTGCCACAGAACAGACGGTGTCACAGGACCCGTTTGGCAGCGCCAAACAATTGGAAGGAAGAATTGTCACGGTGGCCGTGTTTTGGGAGGATGCCCAGGACAGCTGGACCCAAAGCGACCTGCAAACCGCCCAACGGCAGCTTCGGACGGCTTTGGACTTCTTAGAGGCGGAAGCCGCCCGGTATGGGAAGCAGGCAGAATTCTGCTACAGTCCGTCGGAGGGGGCGCTGAACTACCGGCAAAGCAGCCCGGAGCAATCTCTGAATCTCACAGAAAATATGACTTCGTTTTATCAGGAAGTAGTCCAATGGATGGATACGGTACTGCCCCAGCAGCAGCTTTTAGAGCAGTACCAGGCAGAGAGCGTTTGTTATCTGCTGTTTTTGCACAAAAGCGGCACCAGTTTTACCCTGCCCTGGATGGCGGATGTGCCGCAGCAGCTTACCCAGCGGGAACTGTCCCTGATTTATTATTACCAGGATGACCAGCGCATCCAGCGGCAATGCCCCTATGTTTACGCCCATGAACTGCTCCATCAATTCGGCGCCATTGATCTTTACCCGGATTCCGCCCAGCTTCCTGTTTCCAGCGGTTTGCCGGACTATGTGGCCCGGCAGTACCCCGACGAAATCATGGGGAACAACACCCAGGGCCACTATTACGAAACCGAACTGGAACAAATCGGGTTTGAGATTTCCCCCCTTACCGCCTACTGTCTTGGATGGGTGGGCACGGTGCCGGAACTGGAACAATTCCCGGAATTGACCCGCACCCAGCCGGGAGCACTGTATTCCGGGGAATATTATCGGGATATGATTTCTTACCCCGCAAATAACTGAACAGCGAAAAAGGCCGTTTCTTAGGAAAACATTAAGAAATCCGGCCTTTTCTTTTTGATGGTTCCTTGGTATGATAAAGAGGGAACGGAGGAATGAAATTGAAGGAGAACATCTTAGTGGTGGACGACGAAAAGGAGATTGCCGATCTTACCGCCCTTTATCTGCAAAATGAGGAGTACCAGGTTACCGTATGCTACACCCCGCAGGAAGCCCGCAAAGCCATTGAAAAAGGCCCCTTTGATCTAGCGGTGCTGGATGTTATGCTGCCGGGGGAAAGCGGTTTTTCCCTGCTGCGGCGCATCCGGCAGAAATACAACTATCCGGTGATCCTGCTGACCGCCAAGGTGGAAGAAACGGACAAAATAAACGGATTGAGTTTGGGAGCAGACGATTACGTCACCAAGCCTTTCCGCCCTTTGGAGCTGGTGGCACGGATCAAGGCGCAGCTAAGGCGGTATAAGCGATACAATCTATCTTCCCCCGGCGAATCGCTCATCGAGCTGGGAGGGCTTACCATCAACACCGCCACCCATGAATGCACCCTGGACGAACGGCCACTGTCCCTGACCCCCACGGAATTTTCCATTTTGGTGATCCTCTGCCAAAACCGGGGCAAGGTGGTCAGCGCCGAAGAACTGTTTCACCAGATCTGGAAGGACGAATACTATACCAAAAGCAACAACTCGATTACAGTGCATATTCGCCATCTCCGGGAGAAGATGAACGATTCCTTTGAATCTCCCAAATACATTAAAACAGTTTGGGGGTACGGTTACAAAATTGAAGACAGTTCGATTTCCCATCGTTAAATTGATTGTAGGTTTGGGTGCGGGGATGACCGGGTGCTTTTTTCTCATCTATATTCTGGATATCTGGTTTAACGGAGCCATTGCCGACTTTTTCTATTCCAATTTTGTGGGGGTTAACTACTACCGCACGGAAACAGGAGCAACCTACACCACAGAATACATTATCTTAAGCCGGGTTTACTGGGCTATGCTGATCGTCCTGCTGATTCTGGTCTGCGGGCTGGTTGTGACACTGTGCCTGGTATCCTACCGCCAGCGGAAAAAGCAGCAGACCCAAACCATTTTGGAGGCCGGAAGGTTGATCCGGTATCTTGCCCAGCATCCTGCAACGGTGCCGCAGGAAATCCCGGCGGAATATGCAGAAATTTCGGCTCAGATTTTCTCTTTGACCGCCTCCATGGAACGGCAGAAACGTTTGCTGCAGGAAGAATCCCAGCGGAAAAACGATCTGATCACCTATCTGGCACACGATTTGAAAACACCGTTGACCTCCATCATCGGGTATCTCAGCCTGCTGGAAGAGGTGCCTTCTCTTCCCCAGGAGCAGAAAGAAAAATACACCAAAATCGCCCTGGAAAAGTCCCTGCGGCTGGAACGGCTGATCAACGAGTTTTTTGACATCACCCGATATAACCTCCATGAAATGGTGCTGGAAACCCAGACGTTTGATTTGAGCTATCTGCTGCGGCAGCTGGCCGAAGAATTTTATCCCCTGCTCCAGCCCAAACAAAACACCATCCAGCTGCAGATTCCGGAAACCATGCCCATACAGGGCGATCCGGACAAGCTGGCCAGGGTATTTCAAAATCTGTTGAAAAACGCCGCTTCCTACAGTTATCCCAATTCGCCCATCCGGCTGACCGCCGGCGAAGAACAAGACAAGATTCTGCTGACGGTGGAGAATCAGGGAAAGACCATCCCCGCCTACCGGCTGAACTCCATCTTTGAAAAGTTCTTCCGCCTGGACGAATCCCGTTCCACCGATTCCGGCGGAGCCGGACTGGGCCTTGCCATCGCACGGGAAATCGTCACCCTGCACAGCGGCAGCATCTGGGTGAAAAGCGAAAATGAGCACACGGTGTTTTCAGTGATGCTGCCAAAACAACAAAAATAAAAACCAGGCTGGTTTTTATTTGACTTCCCCTTTTCCTAAGAAAGCCTTAGGAAAACCTCAATCCGCTTTTAGCAAACGGAGCAGTGCAATCTGGTATCCTGTAAACCAGAGCGGCACTGCTCATTTTTTGCAAAAGGATGGATTTTTATGACACCGAAAAAACGCAGGATTTCCGGAAAACGAGTGGCGGCCGGGCTGGCGATCTTAACTGCCGCTGTTCTGTTAATCGTCACAGCGGCATACTTTCTTTCCAGATGGATCGGTTTTTCCTGGGAGCAGCAGCACAATTCGGTTTCCGCCAACGGGCTTTACAGCCAAACCGCCCTGCTGATGGACCGGCAAACCGGCCAAATACTCAGCCGGAAGAACGCCGGCCAGCGCATCTATCCCGCATCCCTGACCAAGATCATGACGGTATATCTGGCGGTGCAGGAACTGGATCCGGAAAGCATCGTCACCCTGAACCCATCTATCTTTCCGCCCCTTTCTAAACAGCAGGCCTCCCTGGCAGGATTTGAACCGGGAGAAGAAGTTTCGGCTTTGGATCTGATGTATGGAGCGCTGCTGCCTTCCGGTGCAGAGTGCTGCGTAGCCTTGGCAGAGGCGATGGACGGGAGCGAATCCGCCTTTGTACAGCGCATGAACCGGCAAGCGAAATCACTGGGGATGGAGAGCACCCATTTTGTCAATTCCACCGGTTTGCAGGACGACGGCCATTATTCGACAGCGGAGGATCTGGCCCGTTTACTGAAGGCGGCGCTGGAAGAAGACCTGTTTTATCAGATCTTTACCACCCGCAGTTACACCGCCACCGGAAGCCATCATCCTTTCGGCATTTCCTTCACCGGCACCTTATGGCGCTTTGAAGAGGAAGCGGTTTTGCAAAACGGTGAAATCCTGGGCGGAAAAACCGGCTACACCGACCAGGCCGGGCTCTGCCTGGCCAGCCTGGCGGAAATCGACGGCAGGCAGTATCTGCTGGTCACTACCGCCGCCAAGGGGGATCATAGCTCCCCGCCCTACCATCTTTACGACGCATTGACTTTATACGGCAGAATCGACCCCCAGGGGGATTTTTCCGCATAGGTGGAATCTTCCGGAAAGAGCTGAAAATTTTGCGAGTTTTGTTGCTTTTTTTGCAGCAAGCCGATATAATGAAATAAGAGAAAAAAGAGAATCGGCAAGCACTTGCATTTTTCTACAACCGGTGTTTGAAGAAGGGTTTGGGCCAATACAATACCAGGGGGAAACACCAGTGAAAAAACGATTATTATCCGGCCTTCTGGCCGTTTTGCTTCTTTTGGGAGCGCTGGGCAGTTTCAGCGGCTGTTCCAGGGAAACCACTTTGACCTACGATCTTGCCGGGGAACCGGGCACCCTGGATCCCCAATCTGCCAACGATCCCTATGCTTTTACCGTAATCAACGAAATTTTTGAAGGACTGACCAAAGTCCAGGAGGACGGCAGCATCGGGCTTGGCGTAGCAGAAAGCTATCAGGTCAGCGAGGATGGGCTGACCTACACGTTTACCTTAAAAGACGGGCTGTTTTGGAGCAACGGGTATTCCTGCACCGCCAATGATTTTGTCTTTGCTTTCCGGCGGCTGCTGGATCCCAGAACCAAGTCCCAAACCGCTCATAATTTTTACTGCATCAGAAACGCTTCCGCCGTGGCGTCCGGCGCCCTGTCCACCGATCAGCTGGGGGTGCATGCCAACAGCGACACCGAACTGGTGATCGAGCTGGAAAGCCCTAACGCCTTTTTGCTGCAGCTGCTCTCCACCGCTCCGGCTATGCCCTGCAACGAGCAGTTTTTCAACGAAACCCGAGGCGAATACGGCCTGAAAGGGGCTGCCCTGATCTCCAACAGCGCATATCGGGCAGACCGGTGGATTGTGGAAAGTTACATCACCCTGGTTCCCAATGACCGCTATTACGATCAGGAGCAAATTTACCTTTCCCAGATCACCTTCTGGCTCTGCTATTCCGACACACCGGCGGAGGGGGAAACCCAAAGCGAAATGCTCACCCGGTTTTATGACGGCGACAGCATTGCCTATACCTGTTACGGCCGCCCGGACGAAGGGCTGTTTGACAGCAGTTATCAGCTTACCACCCACCCCAACACCGTATGGGGACTGACCTTTAATCAAAACAGCAGCGACAGCTTAAAGCAGCAGGTGTTAAGCAACCAGGATTTCCGGCTGGCCATCGCCAACTGCTTGGACCGGAGCCGGTATGAACAACTGCTTCCGGAATATCTTACCGTCACCGACACCATCATTCCGCCGGGTGTGAACATTGACGGCTCCTCCTATCGGGAGCAGGCCGGGGAAATGACGGTATACGGCCTGGACGCTTCTGCGGCGCAAAGCCATTACCGGGCTATGCTCAACACCACCGGGATCCAACAGGTCACCGGGCTGAGCGTTATGATCCCGGAAAGCGATTCGGTGGACAACGAACAATATTTTGGCTATCTCAGCCAGGTAATTCAGCGGGAACTGAATCTGTATCTGACGGTGGAAGTGGTTTCGGAATCGGATTACCAATCCCGGTTGGCAAGCGGCGATTATGATATGGCCGTTATCTCCCTTGAGGCGGACTTCAATCATCCCATCTCCATTTTGGAAAATTTCCAGACCGGCGGCGCTGAAAACTACACCGGCTATTCCGACAGCCGGCTGGACAATTATCTCGACCAGTTATACCTGGGCAGCGACGGCGAAGCGGGGCTTTGCAAATTGGCGGAACAGTATCTGCTGGACAGCGGTATTTTCCTGCCCATGTACTACCAGACCAGTTATCTGGCGGTGGATAAATCGGTCAGCGGCGTATTCCTCAATCCGCAAAACGGGGCGGTGGATTTTCGTTATGCAAGATTTTAAAGCCGATACCCTTCCCTGCTTTTCCATTGCAGTGGCAGTGATCCGGCAAAACGGCCGTTACCTTATCGGACAGCGGCCGGAAAACAAACCCCAGGGCGGCTATTGGGAATTTGCCGGAGGTAAGCTGGAACCGGGGGAATCCGTCCAGCAGGCCCTGATACGGGAATGCCTGGAAGAACTGGGGATTGTGGTGCGGCCCACAGCCCTGCTGCTCACCACAGAACATCAATACCCGGACCGCAAGGTCATACTGTATTTTTGGGATACGGCTTTCGTCAAAGGGACGCCGAAGGCCCTGGCACATCAGCGGCTGGCCTGGGTGACCGATGACGAACTGGAGAAATACCCCTTCTGCCCTGCCAACCGGAATATTTTAGCCCTGTTAAAAAATATCGGCCCAAAAGCGGATGATGGTTGACTGTAAAGCGGCTGGTTCCTTGGGGTTTGCCCGGCTCTTTCCCGGGCCATTTCAATGGCCCCAACTGACCCCGAAAGGAGAAGAATTCATGGCTTACGACTACAAAAAAGAGTATAAAGAGTTCTATCTGCCGCCAAAAACGCCGCAGCTGATACAGATTCCGCCGATGAATTATTTGGCCGTAAGGGGGCAAGGAGATCCCAATGACGAAAAGGGAACCTACAAAGCTTCCATCGGCTTATTATATGCGGTGGCCTATACCATAAAAATGAGCAAAATGGGAAGCCACCGAATGGAAGGGTATTTTGATTTTGTGGTGCCGCCATTGGAAGGATTTTGGTGGCAGGAAGGCACCCATGGCATCGACTATTCCCACAAAGAATTGTTTCAATGGATCTCCGCCATTCGGCTGCCGGAATTTGTTTCGCCGGAGGAATTCCAATGGGCGACACAGGAAGCTGCCCGAAAAAAGGGGCTGGATGTTTCCAACGTGGAATTCTTGCCCTGGGAAGAAGGGCTTTGCGTCCAGTGTATGCACATCGGCCCTTATGATCTGGAACCGGAAACTTTACAGCGAATGGAAGCCTTTTTACAGCAGCAGGGATATCAGGCCGACTACTCCCCCACCCGGCGGCATCATGAAATCTACCTGAGTGATCCCAGGAAAGCCAAGCCGGAAAATTGCCGGACGGTACTGCGAATTCCGGTGAAACAAAAGTGAATTCGCCGGTATGTGTGGCATTTTTTGTTTTGCTTACGCTTGTTTTTTTGCGTTTCCAGTTTTATTTTGTAATCTTTGCCCAGTTTCAAAGGAAGTGAAAAAAAGAGTTGACTTTCCAGCGATTCCATGGTATTATTATCAAGTCGCCGGGAGACACGGCGGAAAACAGAAAATGCGGATGTGGCGGAATTGGCAGACGCGCTAGATTCAGGTTCTAGTGATAGCAATATCATGTGGGTTCAAGTCCCGTCATCCGCACCAGGAAAACGACTTACAGATCAGATGGCTAATTTGGTTTGTGAGTCGTTTTCTTTTTGATGCTTTAGGACTATATTTGCAATTTTTTTCTTTATATTTCTTATAACACATAGAAATATAAACATATTTTAATTATAATCTACTTTGGGTCAATTCCAAAAACTTGCCGTATTTTGTTCTATCGTGGCATATCTTATTACGAAAATGGTGTAGTAAATGGTGTAGTAAAATGAGTTCATTTCCCGTATCAGCACCTTTCAATACGCCTTAACTCTTCTTCCGCAAAGCCTTGATTGGTGTGGGCATAGAGATTTCAGGTCATGTCGAGTGACCCATATGGACACTCATAGACAGGTGTTTCCTTACGTTGAATTGATCATAATTGGTTCGGTGCAGGTATATCGGCACTCACTTTTCCATCCACAATATGAATGATTCGGTGGCATTGGTCCGCAATTTCTTGGTTATGAGTGACGATAATGACCGTTTTTCCTTGGTTATTTAAATCCAGAAAGATATCCATTACCTTTTGTGAAGTAATGCTGTCCAAATTACCGGTGGGTTCATCTGCCAAAATTAGTTCCGGATCATTGACAATCGCCCGGGCAATGGCCACCCGTTGCTTTTGACCACCGGACAGATCCCGGACATCCCGTTTGGCCAGTTTGCTGATTCCCAGTTCTACCATGGCTTTATTTGTGATCGCCTTGATTCGATAAAAAGGGGTTTTATCAAAATACAGAGGGGTGGATATATTGCCCTGCACTGTTTCATTGGGTAATAAACCATAATCCTGAAGGACAAAACCAATATGGGCGGCTCGAAATTTTGCCAACTTTCGTTCGCTGAGCCTGCTGATTTCGGTATCTTCAAAGCGATAGCTGCCCTCTTCAAATCGATCCAAGCCGCCCAGGATATGCAGGAGAGTAGATTTTCCGGAACCGGAAGGACCCATTATGGCCAATAATTCTCCTCGCTTTATTGTTAAATGAACGGATTTCAGGGCGTGGCACTGGTTTGGTTTCCCTTTTTGGTAGGTTTTTTCCAAATTGGTTAATTGGATCATGGTTTCACTCCTTCTTTCGATAGCCATTTAAGGGAGACTGGCGAAAAGCCTTCATGAAAGGCGGCAGGACAGACAGCACCGCAACTGCCAAAAAGATCAAGGCAGAAACGGTGATAAATTCCTTGGTGATGACATATTGGTAAAACGCACCATATTGGTCAAAACAATAACTGAGAAACATGTAAATGGAAAAAACAAAGCAGGAAACGGCATACAGCACTACAAAATAAAAGGCGTAGACCGCAATACACTTCGGCCAGGATGCGCCGCAGATTTGATAGATGCGGAAGGTTTGGAGCTGCCTTTTGGCGTTGAGCAGGCTGATGCAGATCAAGCTGCAAAGTACCACAATCAGCAGGGTCACTGCCATGGGAATGGTATCTTGAAATTGCTCCATAAATTCCGTTTGCGTCACCCCGGCCATATCCGGCAGTGCATAACAGGAGCCGTATTGACTCAGCTCCTGCGCAATTTCCCGGAGCTGGGTTTCGTCTACCTGATCGGGATCAAAGTATTCCAGGCGCATAATGTAGGACGGCTGCGAAACTCCTTGAATCGGTCCGCAAAGGAAACGAACCGAATTCATATCTAAACGGGAAAAAATGGTTTGCAGCGGCTGCACGTCAATGCCGGAATTCCAACTGCTCCAATCGTTTAGCACAAAAGCATTGGTGCGGTTTACCACACCTACTACTTGAAACTCCAAATTCAAATCTGGATAACTTTTTACAGTTTCAAATAAAATGTTGCTGGGCTCTCGATAATATTGGGTGGGACTGCCGGAAACTACATCCCCCACACGATAGGTTGGGATGGTGTTGGTATCCACCACCACGCAGGGAATCCGGCCGTTTTCTAAGGTGACATCGGTAAACCATCTTCCGCTGGCCAAAGGCAGCTTCATCCGCTGCGCAGTGATATCATCGATCATCTGAATTTCGGGAACATCTTCCCCCAGCCGTAACAGACTGGTGTAACTCCGCCCAAGATAGCCATGAATTCCGGAAAGATAGTTTTGAATGGTTTTTTCATGTTCCGTACTGATACTCATCACGGAACCGTTTGCACTGGAATTTATTTTTCCCATCGGTCCTACATAATAAATAGAGCTGTATAAATCGTTGGTATAGGTTAGCTCGACTTGTTGCATTCCCCAGTGCCAGCTATTATATAAAATTGCAAATGTGACCATCGAGACAATCATTTCCAAACACAGCAGAACGGTCAACAAAAAATAACTTTTAAAAATTCGTAAGGACAATCCAATCAGTTTCATTGTTCCGTCTCGCTTTCATGAAGTAACTGCACCACCGGGGCCCGGAGATAGATCAAAATCACACACAGCATGACGGCGGCGGCAATGAGAAGCAGCATGAAAAACAGCCACAGGATATCTTCCCAAAACATCGGGGTAGCATCCACTTTTAAAAGGCCGGTGAGCCATTGTCCTAACGGCCAAACTGCTACCGGCAGAGAAGATAAAAAGCTTAGGCAGAACCATAACAAATTCTCGATCCACAGGTAAATGGCCCCGCAAAATTTGGATAAGCCCAGCATTCGATATACCCCATAGGAAAACCGGCGGCGCTGCAACAGATAAAAATACAAATACGCTAGCGTTATGATAGTTAATGCATACATTAAAAGCGTAGAGGTAATGCTCCCCTGAACACGAGCTTGATATTCTGCTTCATATTCCGGCACCTGCAAATTTTCATAAAGGATACCGGCTTGTTCCAATGCGACTCCTACCTGCTCTAATTGTTGTTGCGTAAAGGGCGTTTGAAGCACGACTTCAAGTTGTGTCACTGGGTTCCTGCTTTGAAGCAACGTGGTGTAAGGCATCCAAAAATCACTGGCCATAAAATTTTCGGATCTTGCAATTTGATAGGATTCTCCTTGGATTTCCACAACATGATTTGAAAATTGTGATTCTGTACCAGAGGGGATGACAATGATTTTTGCAGCCTGCTCCACTTCTTCTTGCGTAAAAGGCCGAAACGAACGTTGATAATATTTTGTTGCTTCCGGATAAATGGCCTTTATGTTTGCAACTGCATCATAGGTGCCGTACTCGTTTAAAAAGTATGTATTGTTGTACTCTTCAAATGGGGCTGTTAAAATAAGATAGTGAAAAGGAAACAAATCTGTTTCTATGAGCCTTTGAATTTGCTCTATAGAAGGAGAAGTTATTAAATCTGCTTTCACTGTGGCAAATATGACATCATTTTCATTTAAAATGTTTTCTTGTTTTGCTTTATCCTGGTTATAAAAGAAAAGCGTACCGGCCAATAATATTGTCGCTATGATAAAAAACAACAGATATGTTTTCCAATACGATTTCAGTCCTTGCCGCAAAATATTGAGAAAGGCGCCAAAGGATTTCATGCTCCCACCCTTTCTATCATGATGTTTACGTCACCGATTTTATGACAATTCTTCCACGCAAATCGTTGCTGCCAACTACTGCGCAAGAAAAACTTCTGTTCCTAAAACAACTTCATTGGACTCACCTGCTTTCTCAAAAACGGAAGGAAATAACCAGCAATGCCTGCAAACATGGATGTTATTCTCTGAAACCAACCGTTGCTTTTACAAACCATTTTTGTTGTAATCAAATAAATTACTTGAAAATTATCAGATGATTTTATTTACTTTATACTACAGGCTCATTTTATCAATTTGCTTTCGATTGTCAAGCAATTTGGCACGTAAACAAAAAAACCGGCATAATCTTTCTAAATGACCACGAAAGCCATGGGTCAGCAAAACATAGAACGACCTCCTATCCCAGCCAACGCTGGAACAGGAGGTTGTTTTGCTTGATTCATTGCTCCCGGCATCCAGCAGCTGTAAAATTGCCTATCCTTGTTGCACTGTCCACCGCCGCCGGTGAGCGGTGTCACCCAGGAATGGAAAACCGGTAACCCTATGCGCTGGTCGGGCTGATGGATTTGTCGAAAGTACAAATTGCAGAAAATGTTTGGATTGAATTTCTGTATTTTTAGCTTAGTGCACTTTTGGGCAGTAATGTAGTACAATGATTGCCGAAAGCAATCATTACGGTTCCCCTCTTGACCGGCCCAATGTCCGGCCGGTCATTTTGCTTCGCAAAAGCCGAGGAAACCCCAACGGATGCCTGATAATAATTGTCAGGAGGTGCTTGCATGAGAATCACCCACTGCCTTGAATTTCAAGTGGGCAGCAAAGAGGAAAAGCTCCCCTACGCTGCTCCTAATTTCCCCTATCTTGCTTCCCGAGCTGAGTTGGATTCCTATCGGGAGCCTTTTGTTCCGTGGCACTGGCATAACGCCATTGAGTTGTTTTATAATAATACTAAAGGAACCAAATTATCGTTG
>CASDQY010000147.1 GCA_949282975.1 uncultured Oscillospiraceae bacterium
AAGATTTCCTCTGGTTTCCGCCTTTGGCGGAATGACCGGCCGGACATTGGGCCGGTCAAAGAGGGAATCGTAGTCATTGCCTGAGGCAATGACTATATTATATCACATTTACAGGGAAAACACAAACCCGCTTCCCCTCAGCTCCTTCTCCGTCTGCGGTGAAGGAGGTGCTTCACCGTATCCAGCAGGCTTTTCAGGTTGATGATCACCAATACGGCGCAGAGCGCAATTTCAATGGGGATCCAGAAGGGGATCTCGGCAATCATAAGCACCGCCTGCACCACAATCAGCACCAGATTCAGCAGAAACTTGGGCAGGTTCCAGCGGATGGGGATAAGGGTGTGGGTGTGGACGGCACGGATGACGAACACCAGAAAGTAACTGAAAAAGCTTGCAAAGGCGGCGGCGTTCACCCCGGCATATACCCCAAACATACTTCCCACCAAAGGCACCAGCACAAAGCAGAGAAGCAGGTTGGCCGCCGCTCCGATGATGGTGGTGATAAACGTCATGGTGCTCTTTTTTTCCACCATATAGATGCTGCCCAAAAAGTTTACCATGGTGCAGAAGGTGGTGGCCAGAATCAGCATGGGCATAAACTGCCAGGAATCATAGAAGCTGTCGCTGACCAGAATACTGGTGACCAGCTTGCTGGAAACAATCAGCACCGAGGCGGTGGCAAAAACAATGGACTGCAACGCATTAAACACATTGGAGAAAAAGGCCCCCCGGGTTTTGGGATCGTTTTCCTGCACCGCACTGACCTGCCAGGCGTCGATAAAGATCCCCGCCACAATAATCACCACGCTGGGCACTTTATAGGCGGCGGCGTACAGGCCGTTGGCGTCGGTGCCCAGAAACCAACCCACGATGTACCGGCCGGACACATTGATGATCCACCAGAAAATGGTGGTGGGAATCATGGGGATGGAATAGCGGATCATCTGGTTGGCAGTGTGCTTGCGGGTTTTGCCGAACCGGACATACTTCCAAAGGGAAGCCATCCAAAACAAAAATACAATGGAAATGGCGTCGCTGACGATGATGGCCAGCAGATACCCGTGGATACCCCAATGGAACCCCACCAAAAACAGAATGGTCAGCCCGCAGGTCATAAAGGTGCTGAGCACCCCTTCAAAGGCATAGAGCTTGATCAGGTTCCTGGCCCGGACGAACTGGGCGCAGATCTGGCGCATGGAGGTTGTGATGACGAAAATATAAAGGATCATCACATAGTCGTGAAGAAAATCAATGGCAAAGCAGATGGGCATCAACAGCAAAAACACGGCGTACCCCGCCAAAAAACATTTGATGCCGGTGGAGAATACATCCGACTTTCGATAACTTCGGTCCAGGCCGAAGCGGATGATGCCGTTGGTAATGCCCAGGGTGATCACCGGCCAGATCACATTGACCGACTGCTGAATCAGGTCCACCGTGCCGTATTCGGCGGTGGTGAGATAGCCGGTGTAGATGGGCAGCATTACAAAGACCAGAATCTTGGAGCTGAACTGCCCGATGCCGAAAATCACCGAGTTCATCATCAGCCGGGTATACTTATTCCCTTTTGTTTTGGCCAAGAAAAACCATCCTTTCCTTTCTCCGGCGGCTGGGCCGGTGCTGTTGGTTGCTTGGTGTCTTTCTTTATTATAACCAAAAGGCTTCCATTTGTCACCCTTTTTCGTTTTTTACCGAAACCGTATCCAGTATACGCCCGGGTTTTGACCGCTTTGTGGTGAAAGCAAGAAGAAAGGGAAAACAAAAAGCTTTCACACATTCCCCCCTTCCTCCATAGGATAACCAAGAAAGAGCTTCCGGCGGCGGGGGAAGGGCGCCGGAGGCGGCAGGTTCCTTCCCCGTTTGGTAAGGAGTGGTTTTCGTGGCGGAACACAAGGACCTCCCCGGCGTGGGAGCGGTAGGCGCTGGCTGCTTTAAGGAAGCGGTGTGCATCAACGCCAACCGGATTTATGATTCCTGTTCGGAGAAAGACTGTGTAGAAGGAATGGTGCTGTACTTCACCAGCGCCGTTCAGCCTACGGTCAACGGCGCCACCGGGGTGCGGTGCCGGGATGTGACCCTGCTGGGGGTGGACCTGGATGTGGACAGCGTCCCCTTCAACAAGGGGTTTTATTCGGTGGATATGACCTTCTATGTGAAGGTGGATCTGGAGCTGGTGGGCGGCACTACCACCACCGACACCCAGGTCAGCGGGCTGGGGATTTACACCAAAAAGGTCATTCTGTATGGCAGCGAGGGGAATGTCAACGTCTTTTCTTCCGACGATACCAGTTCCAACAGCCCCGGCCTGGTGGAGCCCGGCGCCACCACCCCCATTGCAACGGTGAAGGTGGCCAACCCCATCTGCCTGGCCCACAAACTCTGCGATACGGCGGAGACCCGTTCGGTGACGGTGATCGTCCCCAACGCCATCGCCGCCCAATTCGGCCAGGGCGCTTCCTTCTCGGAGGTCAGCGTGAACAAAATCGTGCTGGTAACGCTGGGCATCTTCTCCATCGTTTCGCTGGAGCGGAAGGTGCAGATGATGATCCCGGTGTACGACTACAGCCTGCCGGATAAGGAGTGCCTGCCGGTGAACGATTCCCCCTGCGAACTGTTCAAGCGGATCAAATTCCCGGTGGACGAATTCTTCCCGCCCCGGCTCAACGAGCTGTCGGAAAGCTGACCTTCCGGCAGAAAACGGGCGGCTATTCCCCCTCCGACTTCTGCCGGAGGGGTTTTTCCCGCCGAAATTCTTTCCAAATCGGAGAAGCTCTTTGAAATATTCCAGTTTGTATTTGAACTTTCTTCCGGATTACCCCGAATTTCCTTGGATGGAAAAGAATGGTTATCTGAAACGGCAGAACCAGCAGGCTCGAAAAGCCCGGACTGAGAGGGTAAGATTTACGGCAAAGAAAGGTTACTCCACAATCTAAGAGCCCCTCCGGTTTCGCGGAGGGGCTCCTGCTAGGAGGATTCCTGTGAAGTTGTAAAGCTTGACATCATTGCAGTGTGCCGTTGACGATCTGGGCCAGATACATCACATCCAGCAGATTGATCTGACCGTCAGTGTTGAAATCTTCCGGCGTGATGTTCACACCCTGACCCACCACATACTGAGCCAGCGCCATCACGTCCAGCACATTGACTGCACCGTCCCGGTTCAAATCCCCCCGAACGGGCTGAATGGCAACAATGGCTTGCAGCAGGGCCTGGGTGGCTTCATCCACCTGGGTCTGGGTTGCCTGGGCATCCTGATACACTGCGGAGGCCGTTTCCATCGCCGCCAGCAGATCGGCCTGCTGGGCTTCGGTGAGCTGGTCGCTGTCCAACCGGGAGGCCTGCAGCATGGCATCCAGCAGCTCGCTCTTGTTCACTTCCGGCGTGGTGGGAGCGTTGCCCTGATACAGGGCGGCCACCTCGCTGGCACTCATGGCCTTGTTGTAAAGGTACAGTTCATCCATGGCGCCCTGAATGGGGGTATCCCCAAAGAAGTTTACCCCAAGGAAGATGTTATCCACCCGGCTGGCCACCTGGGCGATGCCGCCGGAGCAGATCACGTTGCCGTTGACGTAAACGGTGGCCTGTCCGTCCTTGGCGGTGACGGTGATGTGGGTCCACACACCCTGCTGCATCTGGGCAACGTCATTGTAGTTGTCATAGTAGGTGCCATTGTCAAAGCTCCAGACCATGGGGCCCAGATGTCCCAGCCAGCCGGAGGGGGTAATGCTGATCCACTGGGTACCCTGATGGGCGCTGTCGCTGAAGAACACCGCACCGGTGTAGGCCGGGGCGTTGTCGTCTCGCAGCCAGAAGGAGACGGTGTATTCCTCCCCGGTGAGGGGGTTGTCCAGCTTCACGCCGTTGGTGCCGGTGAGCTGGTAGGCGCTGCCGGTGGTGCCGGTGGCTCCGGTGGTGTAGGCGGCTTCCCCGCTGTTTCCGCTGGCGCTGCTGCCCACCACGGTGCCGGTGGAGCCGTCCACGCTGTTTTCCAAGGTGTTGTCAAAGCTGTAGTAAGCCAGCAGGTTTTCTTCGGTCACCGGAACGGAAACCTCGGTGAGCAGATCCAAAGCGTCGCTGAGATCCGCAGCGGCTTTGTTGACTTCGGCCTGGGTGGCTTCACTGTCTGCCAGCATCTGCTGTGCAGCCTGAGCGGCCTGCTCCGCCGCAGCCCAGCTTTCGGCAGTGTAAACCACCTCATAGGCTTCTCGCTGAGCGTAGTCCGCCAGCTTTTCTTCCAGCCGGGAGGTATCCACCTCTGCAGCGCTCTGGCCGGGCACTGCCGATACACTGCCGAATCCGGTCAAGGAAGCAATGGTGAGGTTGCTGATCACCGGGGCGGTGGAGTTCACCAGAGAGGAGAACTGATAGGAATTGTCGTTGTAGAAGCGGATGGTGTTTTCCCCTTCTTGCAGGGTCACCAGCACCTCCACGGTG
>CASDQY010000148.1 GCA_949282975.1 uncultured Oscillospiraceae bacterium
GCAGCATGCAGCAGGGCGAGCAGGATCTACAGAAAAGCGCAACCGGATTTTTCACTGTATCGTTTCGGCCAGCGCAATGAGCTGTTCCGCAGTCATGGGAGCGGTAAAGCGAAGTTCCATGGTACAGTAGCCATCAATCCAACCGATTTCAGAAACATCTTCATTGATATGAACAAAGGCGGGGTTTCCATTTACCACAGCGTCTTGAACCGAATCCGGGTCAGCCAGTTCTTCGTTGGACATACCGGTAAAGGGGAAGTACACAAAGGGATTGATCCACTTACCGAAAAAGTCATTCGCACCTGTCGTACAGGTAAAAGACATCAATTCCCCCTGCTGATTTTGATATTTTTCAATTCGGTAGTCGCTGTAGGGTTCTTCAAAATCATCCACCAGTTCATATCCTTCCGGCGGCTGTGGCAGAGATGGCATATCAGGCTCTTCCGGAACTTCCGGATTGCCCACCGAGCCGTAGGCTTGGGAAGAACGGTCTTCCCCATGATAGTAACCCCGTTGCAGGGAAAGAGGCTGTATCATCTGCTGCGGTTTTTCCCGCAGGGCATCGTAGTCCACGCAGGTGATGAAATTCAACATTTCATTGATGTCCCTGACCCCATCGCAGGTGATGCTCAAAAGGGACTGGGCATAAATCCAGTACACCCCGGTAATCTGATTTTCCTGAAAATAGATGACCTGCATCTCCCCAAACTGCACCTCTTGGATGGACGCCGGATCAACCGTATAGGCAGTCGAAGAGTCGTTGGCCGCAATGACCTGGAACAGAGCGGGGCGCTGTTCAAACCACAGGGTTGCGCCATCCTGGTGTTGGAACACATCGCAATACTGATTTATCATATTGGCTTCCAACCCATCTTCTGTCATGGTCCAGCCTTCCGGAGGAAGAAAGGTATAACAGGGAAGCGTTTGCACTTCGGCAAACAGGGCGCTGTCAAAGGCATCCGCCCCTTCCTCCCCCTTGACTGCACAATAGATGATTTCGTTCCCATTCTGGCTGCGCCGAATCTCGAAGGGGTTGTTTTCCTGGGGCGCTTGCCCCAGCCAGACCCAAAGGATGAGGCCCAAAACGATGCAGAACACACCGGCGGCAGGAAGTAAAATAACAAGGAGCTTTTTCTTTTTTCGGGTCAACGTCACAAAAATCACCATCCTGCAAGCGGCCTTGCCGCTTTAATTTTGGAAAAGGAAACGTCGGGACAAAGGCTTCCCCCTGGGGGGAAGCTGCCGCCGCAGGCGGCTGATGAGGGGGAAGGGTTTTTCTACCGTCTGAAAGAGCCGCAGCAGCTCTCCTTCGTTATTGGGACAGGGCATCTTCCTCCATCGGCTTTTCCACCAGGCTTTCGGCCAGAGAGAGCAATTCTTCTTGGGTAATTTCTCCCTCGTAAACCATATCCACAATGAGGTAGTCGGTGACAAACACCAACTCCGCACCGGTATCGCTCTGGTGATACCAACCGGAATGGCCGTTGACGGTAATCTCCTGCACCAGATCGTGATTGTTCAATTCCTCCCCGGAAATGTCGTGGAAAACCGGATATGGGCGGGTGGTGTTCCATATCTCCAAAGTTTCCCGCTGGCCGGAACCATCGCTGTAATACGCTTCTCGATAGGCGCCGGGCTCCACATAGGCCTCCATTCTAGTTTGATTGATCACAAATCCCTGGGGAGGTTCGGGGCAGCCATAGAAAAAAATCTCCTCCGGCAGTTGGGGATTGCCGGTAATTTCATAGGAGGACGAGGCATAGTTGTAGCCCACAAAATTGTTCTCGTCGGGGACGATGTCAAAACGGCCCCAATGGAACTCCCAGGGGGAATAAATAGGCTGGCGAAGGTTTTCATAATCCACCCGGCTCACCAGCTCCAAAAGCTGGTTGTCCTCCATCGCCCAGTCGGCGGAAAAGGTCAGGACACTGTCCCCGTGGAGCCAGAACACAGCGGATTCCTCCTCCTCGTGATAGCACACCACCGGGCTGCCGCCATAGGTCATTTCCTGGAACTCCCCTTCCCCGCTAAAACTCCAGTTGGAATCGGCCACCGTTTGGCGAAATTCCAGGGTGCCCCCTTCCGGGGTTTGATACTGGTCGGTGTACGTCACGGAAAAGCGGTTGGCAGAGGTTTCGGCATTGACAGTATGGGTGTGCCCCTCCGGCAGGGCAAAGCTGTAGAAGGCTAGTGTGTTTGGATACTCCTCCCGCCAATCAAATCCGTTTAAGATAATGTAGGTGGTTTGATCCGTGTATTCATCCGTCTTTACCGCCAGGGTCATCGGGTTGGACTGCTCTTTCGGGGAAAGCAGCAACCAGAGCACTACCGCTGCGGCAATCACCACCACGGCGGCGGGAATCAAAATGAAAAGGAGCTTCTTCTTTTTTCCGGTCAACGTCACAA
>CASDQY010000149.1 GCA_949282975.1 uncultured Oscillospiraceae bacterium
TGGATCAGATTCCGGATCATCCTGCAGCATAAAATGCCAAAACGGAATATTCCGGAACACACAATCTTGTCGCCAAAGCCGATAAGGGCATCCTTATCTCTTGGAGAACTGGGGAGCCCGACGGGCAGCTTTCAGACCGTACTTCTTCCGTTCCTTCATTCTGGGGTCACGGGTCAGGAAGCCGGCCTTCTTCAGAGCAGGACGCAGGCTTTCATCGTACTGCAGCAAAGCTCTGGCAATGCCGTGACGCACAGCGCCGGCCTGGCCGGAGAAACCGCCGCCATTGACGTTGCAGACGATATCGAACTTTTCCAGAGAATCGGTGAGAGCCAGAGGCTGACGCACAATCAGCTTCAGGGTTTCCAGGCCAAAATAATCGTCAATGCCCCGGCCGTTGATGGTGATGTTGCCGCTGCCCTGGTACAAACGCACCCGAGCCACAGAACTTTTTCTTCTGCCGGTGCCGTAAAAGAAAGGTTTCGTCTCGTACATAGTGGTGTTCCTCCTTAATTAAAATTCGTAGGCTTCGGGTTTCTGAGCGGCAAAATTATGCTCAGCACCGTTCACCACACGCAGACGGCGAAGCTGGTTGCGGCCCTGGGTGGTATCGGGAAGCATTCCCTTTACAGCCAGCATCATGGCCTTTTCCGGATTGGTGGCCATCAGGGTCTTGTAATCCACTTCCTTCAACCCGCCGATCCAGCCGGTATGACGGCGATAGAATTTCTGCTCCAGCTTCTTGCCGGTGAGGACAGCCTTGTCGCAGTTAATGATGATGACATGGTCGCCGCAATCGCAGTGAGGGGCGAAGATGGGCTTATGTTTGCCGTGGAGCAGAGTGGCGGCAGCGGCAGCCACACGGCCCAGGCTCTTGTCAGTAGCGTCCAGCACGTACCATTTACGGCTGATTTCCTGTGCCTTAGGCATGGTAGTAGACATATTCATTCCTCCATACAGTTTTGACGGTATCCAAAACAGGATTTGATCCTAATTTTTAATGACGCAGTTGCTATTATATCCAGGGAAGCGTCGATTGTCAAGGGAATTTTTTTGATTTTTGAAAAATAATACCGTGATTCTCTTGAAATCTCTCGTTTTTTCTCTTGTTCTCTCACGAACTTGCAGTTCATTTCATTTTTTCATCTGGACAGATGGGGGAAACTGTGCTATACTAAACCGGCCTTGAAGAACCGATTGGTATTGGTTCTTACTTTATAGAAAGGAAGGGTCTGTGCCGTGCAAAAAATACTGGGGTATCTGCGAAAAGCCGTTCATGAATTCGACCTGCTTCAGGACGGGGATGTGGTTGCAGTGGGGGTCAGCGGCGGCAAAGACTCTCTGGTGCTGCTCCAGGGCCTGGCTTTGCTCAGACGATTTATCGGCATTGACTATACCCTGAAAGCCATTACCCTGGATCCCGGCTTCGGCGGAGTGCGCACGGACTATTCCAAAGTTGCCCGGATGTGCCGGGAACTGGGTGTGGAATTCATTCAAAAGGACACCGATATCGGAACCATCGTCTTTGATATCCGCCACGAACCCCATCCTTGCAGCCTCTGCGCCAAGATGCGCCGGGGGGCACTGCACGACACCGCCAAAGAGCATGGCTGCAACAAGGTCGCTTTGGGCCACCATTTCGACGACGTGGTGGAAACCTTTATGATGAACTTATTTATTGAAGGCAGACTGGGATGCTTTGCCCCCAAAAATTACCTTTCCATCAAGGATCTTTGGGTAATTCGGCCCCTTGTCTTTGCGCCGGAGGCTCAGGTTCGCCGTGTTGCCAATAAGTTAGAACTGCCGGTAACCAAATCCCGCTGCCCGGCGGACGGCAACACCAAACGGGAAGAGATGAAACAGTGGCTGGCTCAACGGGAGCGGGAAGATCATGGATTTAAGCTGCGAATGTTCGGCGCTTTGCGCCGGGCCGGCTTGGACGGTTGGGGATACCGGACCGTCAGCAAAAAAGGCGACAATACTCGAGAGTTAGCGAAAGATTTTGTAAAAAAGAACTCTTCGCCAACAAACTGAAAAAAAGTTTTGAAAAACGGTTGACAAGGGGCGGTTTTTTAGGTATAATGGGTAAGCTGTCTGATGAGGGCAGGTCAGAACCGCCCCTAACAACGAGGCGTAGCTCAGCTTGGTAGAGTGCTTGGTTTGGGACCAAGATGCCGCAGGTTCGAATCCTGTCGCCTCGACCAATTTCCGATGGAGATCGGGCCGGGCGGACGCAGAAGCCAAGCAGCGTTTTTGAATCTGCTGGTGTAGCTCAGTTGGTAGAGCAGCTGATT
>CASDQY010000150.1 GCA_949282975.1 uncultured Oscillospiraceae bacterium
TCTGTTCATCCACCAGCAACAGGTTGGTGCCGTCCTGGGTATAGTCGCCGCCGCTTTGATTTTCGTGGAAGGTTTCACAGTAAAGCCAAATTTCTCCCCCGTCTGAAGCTGAATTCTGGGGGCTTTCGTACCCTTCCGGAACGGAGGTTTCCTTTAAGACATAATGCTGTCCGTTTACAAATTCAATGGCTTCTCCTGCCATTCCAGCATTTATAGTATCAGTTTGCTGATAAATCAGTTCCACTTCGCCGTTAACATCTGTAGTTAAACCAGAAGCGATCAAATCATTATCATTATAAGAGTAATCGTTGTTTGCCTCATACAGATCAAAGGTTGCACCCTGTACCGGGTCTCCATTCTGATCCAACTTGATGATCTTGCTATTAACAGGGCTAATCAAATTGTAAGATAATTTCATATTGGATTGATTATGCCCTCGCTCCAAATAGAACATCTTTAATGTATGAGATTCTCCAGTCGCTGAATTTACAAAAGTTTGACTGTCGCCAGTTAAGTCAAAACTATCGGTTTTTCCCACTGCTTCAAATATAGCTCTCAACGTTGTGTCAGTAACATAATTTGTGCTTTCTTGCGCTTCTTCCGTGCCAGACCATACCTTTACTTCTCCTGTTTGGAAATTAATAGAGGTAGAATATGCACCGTGAATACCGCCTAAATCAGCCACTAACACATCATCAATAAAAATCCAAACATCATCGTCCCCAGAAAATTCGAACACCATGGGTTGATTGTCGTCAACCATGCCACCAAAAGGTTGACGGAAATCCACTTCTAAAGTAAAACCAAAAAAGTGATTTAATGCAGCCGCAGTGGTTTCATTGGCATCCTTATCATACTTGACGCTTAAAGTGGTTGTTTGTTGAGACCCCTCCCCTTCTATTGTTGCGTCATAAGCTATGCTCAAATCATTGAAGGGGAAAAATCCCAGGTTTTCGCTTCGATCATTTTCTTCATTATTGGCATTTACATCATAAACAGAAAAAGAATTTGTACCTTCGTTAAAAGCTGCATAATACCAGTTGCTATCAAAAAAATAACTTCCGGTTTTTTCGTCTAACTGCAACAAACCCTGTACATTCTCAAAGGACTCTTTTCCAGGATGTTCATACGCAGGATCAAACAAATACTGCAGAGATTCATCGCCAGGCCGTCCTTCCAGACGGGTTCCTTCATTATTTGCCAAACTTTCTTCTAAATCAATTTGTAGGTGAGGGAAACCATCGCTTCCCAATTGGCTCTGCACAATTCCCTGCAAAAAGGATTGATTCCATCTGCCATATGCTCCCACATTTCCCTGTCTGCGAAACACCAGCAGATGTCCTGCATTAATTTGTTGATTGTAAAAATCGGACGGCGTGTTTCCTTCGGTCAGACCATCTCCATTTGAATCATCTCCGTCTGGATCCGTTCGATTTGGCGTTGCCCAATAATCAAACAAATTGATGGTTGCATTGGAGGGGCTAACCGTAGAGACCTGATGCTGTTGCTTCACCAGATCCCACTCCTCTTCCGTATTCACTGCCGCCAGAGCCGTCACTTCATCCTGGGCCGAAAGATGAGGATTGATGCCCACCATCCCTGCCGATAAGACCAACAGCAGGGTCAGCAGCAAAGCGGTGGCTGCTTTTAAATGCTTCACCATGAGAATTCACTTCCTTTTGTTATCATTTTTGCACACAAAATTAGTAGATTTCCTAGCTATTTTTAGTGAAAATCGTATTTAATCGCTTATTTTCATATAGTATAGCATCTTTGCGTGTTCCTGTAAACAGGAATTTGGTAAGATTTTATCCTATTTTGCAGTATTTTGGAAATCGTACGTTCATTATACTGTGCTCTCCTTATGCCGTAAAGCCAAATTACCAGATGCTGCATTAGCAATGTCTGGGATTTGGCGTTGCAGCACAAAGCCGCCCTGCCCTTGCATTCCCGAAAAAATACTGTCGGCCGCACAGCAGTTTTTCGGTTTTGCAAAGGCAAAGCGGACCTGTGTTATTCCAAGGCGAAAACCTCATCCTCCTTTCAAGCGGAGACTGCGGCTAACCCAAATTCCCCGAAGGCAGGGGCTGCGGATACGCCGGGCCGTTTTCCAAACCCGTAAAGAGGGTTGATGGATCTGCGGCAGTTCAAATTGATTGAGCGCCTGCTGCCGGACATTTTCCGGCGGCAACAGCCAAACAGGAGCCAACCCAGGAAAAAGCCACCCTAACACACAAAGCATCGCCATACCAAAACCTTCCTTTCCGGACCTACGTTCCATGGATTCCGGCAAAAGCCTGCGCCGCCTGTCCACCCTGGGACAGGGGGGCGAACTCCACCCGGATCAAAATGCTGACCCTGCTGCCCGCTGAGCTCACGGCGGGATTGCAGGTCAGTGTGTCAAACAGGCAGTCCAAGGACGTGCCTTGGGCTTTCGGATGCACAGGAAAACGATAGTAGTACCAACCATCCTGATATTCCCAGGCGGCTTGATTGTAACCGGCGGCAGTTTGATATTCCATCTGATAGGCGGACTGCCGCACCAACTTCCCTTTTTCCCAGCGCAGATAACTGGGATTACACAACTGTAACCGCACCCAGCAGTCGGCGGTGCCTATGTAACGCAGTTGGGGATTGTCCATAATCCACACCTGTTCGGACAAAGCGTTTCCTCCCTCCACCCCATAGAGAGGACGCCCTGTATACCGATTTTCCCCTAAAAGCGATTGGCCCACCGCTGCCAAAAGCAGCAGCCCCAGCAGCAGGAAAGCGGCGGCCGGTCTCAGCCTCATAGTTGGCCGGTGTTTCTTCAAGCCTGTCCCTCCTTTGATCCGTTGCCCATAGCCTGCCTGTGCTCTAAATATATGCAGCCGCAAAACAGTTTAGAACAAAATGTTTTCTTGGGCACTCCACCAAAAAGAGGGCTTCTTTTTTGTGCAGATTCACAAAATTGCAGAGAAAAGCAAAAACCTGTCCCCCTTTTTCGGTACAATGGATTGTAGTAAATGAAGGACGTTCTTTTTTCCAACGCAGCAGGAATAATTTGCTGTTTCCCATTTCACTTTTCATGAAAAACGTCTGACCCACCAATCCCGGCTCAAAAAGATTTACAGACAGGCTTTCCTGTGCCGGAAAATAGTGCCGGTTTCACTTATCGCTTTTGGCCAAAAGCCCTCGGCTGCGGATGCGCAGGATTTCCCGGCGAGAAATTAGAATTGTTGGAATGGGCAAAAGAATGTAATGTAAGAGGGGAAACCATATGACCAGAGAAGAAATCCGCCTGGCCTTCCGTCAGGCGCCGGAAGAGGAATTTGCCGCTGTCCCCCAGCAGCCTGCCATCCATGCTTCCCCCCGATTTCAGAAAAAAATGGGGCGGATGCTGGGGCCGGCGTCCCACCACATCTCTAAAACCAAAAAAATCACCATTCTGCTGTTAGCAGCAATCCTGCTGATTTTGGGCGGGTGCACGGTATACCAGGTGGTGTCCGGCGCCACCATCAACTATACCGGGGAATACACCTACGGAGAACGCACGGAACACCGCTACCTGGTCTGGAACTCCAAAGGGGGCTACGGGGCGGGTTATGTCCCCTACTACCTGTTCCCGGATCCGGAAGGCTTTGAGCATCTGTGCGTCAACCGGGAGCAGGTGGGCCACCGCTTTGACCAATGGTACAATCCGGATACCGGGGATGTGCTCAACCTCACCCAGATGAAGCACTACAACGCCCTGCGGTTTGAACCGCCCCTGGAACTGACCCTCACCCAGATCAACGGCATTCCGGTGTATTATGGCTGCGGGGAAGAGGCTTCCTACGCCTTTTGGCTCTACCAGGATTCCGCCATCCAATTGGTCTATTGGGGATCGGTTTCCGAAGAACAGCTTTTAAGCTGGATCGGGCAGATGGATTATGCCGACCATGCCGGCGAATTTACCACCCAACAGCTTGGCGAGTACGATTGTTACATTCCATTTAACTATATCGCCGATTATCTTCCCCCCGAAACCATCCGATTTGTCCATATACTCCGCAGCGAAACCTACGACGAAATGGAAAATTCCGCCACGGGCCGGGACGAAACGGTAGATTACAATCTGAAAGAGCCTCCGGCCGGTTTCACCCAAACCAGCGCAGAAAACGAATACTCCTCCGAAATTTACGGAGGCACGAAAGGGATGCGTGTGTTCGGTGCTGCCTATACCTATGAAAACCTTCAAGGGGACCGGCTGGTGCTGGAGCAAACCATTTTAATGCCCCTGCCCGACCACAGCGGGACCTTTATGGAAGGTATCCCCGGCACCCAGCCCGGAGAGGACATCCATGTGTTGGATATGGAGGGAGTTTACCTCAACGAAGGCAAATACAGCCAGGTGGTCTGGCGCTACGGCGGGCGGCAGATGAAGTTGACCTATTACGGCGAGATTTCTTCCAAAGAGCTCATCGCCATAGCCGAAACCGTAAACTATTCCGACGCTGAACCATCAACGCCGTAGATTTCAAAGGAGTACCGCCTATGCTTTCCATTTTAGCCACCTTAAAAAACCAGCCGGAACGGCAGCAGCTTTTAACCCAGTTTTACCACGATTACTGCTGTCAGATGCTCTATCTGGCCCGCTCCATCCTTCA
>CASDQY010000151.1 GCA_949282975.1 uncultured Oscillospiraceae bacterium
GTGGCCCGGTGCTCCACCAGATACTCCCCAAAGCGAACCGAACGTTGTTTTGCCTGTTCCACCCTGCATCGCCCCCACAGAAATCATTGTTCCATGGGTATGCAAAAGAAAGCGGGAAGATGAATCCCGCCGGGAGAAAGAAGGATTATTCCGGGCGTGACAGACCGTACCTGGCGTAAAAGGCGGCGATGTCCTCTTCGCTACGAACCAGTTCGGCAAAATGAAGCTTATGGTCGGCGGGATCATAAAAGCCGATGGTGCGCTCCCCGGTGCAGGTGCTGGATTCCGTTCGGATGGAGGCAGGGGAATATCCCTCCGGAATGGGGAGGGGGTGTTTGCGCTTCATAGAATCGCCTTCTTTATTTTCAGGGTTAATTTTAGTGTAGCACAAAGAGAGGCGTTTTTCAATCGTTCCGGCCGGCTGTGCTTGGGGTAAAAATAATGATCCCCCGGCAAAGCCGGGGGGCAGACTGTAGAAAGACCTTTCTTTGCCGTAAATCTTACCCTCTCAGGCCGGGCTCTTCGAGCCCGGTTGGCTCCCCCATGGGGGAAGCCGTTGGTTCTACGGTTTCCGATAACCATTCTTTTTCATCAAAGGAAAGGGGGATGCCAATGCCTCTCCCTCTGGGCGACATGGCAAAGCCATGCTTAGGTGCCGAACGCAGTGAGGCGGAGACGGTTTCTGCGCCATCGGACTTTTTCGACAAGCTGGGCTTCCCCCTGCGGGGGAAGCTGTCGCCGCAGGCGACTGAGGAGAGGCAAAAGGAAAATTTCCCACCGGCAAATCCCTCAATCCCACCAGAAAAACCAGAAATTCGATCCCCGAAGGAGGGGTTCCAATCCTCCCACCGTTTCCACACCTTGAAAGACCAGATCCTCGCTGAAAGCAAACATCTCGCAGGCCAGTTGGTACAGGCGTTGTTCCGGGGGCTGCTTCTGTAAATAAAATTGCAGGGTATCCCTCCCCAGCAAAATCGGCGCCGCCCCATAAGAGCCGTGCCAGTATTGGCAAACCGCCATCTGCTCCAAATTGTCGGGGCAGGCGTTGAACCCCCCGAAGGGAACCCGGCGAAATACATCCCAGGGATGGGCGGCCGGGACCTTCAAAAGCAGCAATCCTCCCGCCTTTTGCACCTCTTCCCAGTGTACAAACAGCTTGTGGCTCTCCATAACGATCTGTCCGCTGGTATCGGGGGCCATGATCTCTTGCCACACCGCCTGATCCTCCTGGCTGTGATCAAACCCTTCTTTGAGCTCCTCCAGCCGCTTTTTCAGAAACTCCGCCCCGTCCGGCCAGCCGGCCTCCCCCGGCTGCGGATATTCCGGCAGAGGGGCCGCATTCAAAAAGCATTCGTCCGGCAGCAGCAGCAAAGGCTGCACCCCGGGCCGGGCCGCCATGCTCCAGATGCGAACCAGCTCCCGGTCGCTGGTTTGCGGCGGAAGAATCTCATATTCCAAACCCAGGGCGGCCCCCACCCGTTCTGCCAGAGAAAGGCCGTTGTTTTGCTCTTCCGGCTCCAGATCCGGATCCAGACAGACCAAATCCTCAATGAGCTGATCGAAAACCGCCCCATGCTCCTCCACATTCTTTGCGACTCCGTTCAGCATCATCCAGACACAAGTCCCCTTTTTGGGAAAGGAAACCATGGAAAACAGGTAAATGCAGGGGGTGTTTTGGTAGTTGGCCCGGTAGGTTGTGCGGTACACCGTCTTTTCCCCTACCTGTTCCCAGTACTCCGGCCGGATGAGCGTAACATTCTGCCGGTTTTCCAAAAGCTGCCCGTTTTGGCTCCTGAAAAGCCACTTTGCGCCCCCGGATCTTTGGACCTGCCAGCCTTCGTAGCCGAACAAGCTCAGGCACAGCCCCAGCCGGTCCGAGATAATCTGAAGATCCAGGTTGGGGGCATTGCGCTCCCGCCAATCCCCGGTGCAAACCACCTCCACCCCCACATGGTGGTTGTGAATGGCAAAACGGTGCTGTTTCTTTTCCTTGCGGCTTTGCATTTCCTGCCGCAGCAGATTTCGTGCGATGGCGGATAAAATACTCATGCTGCTCCCTCCCGGGGTATGGGACACGTTCAGATCATTTTTGATTTGAAAGAAAAAACCGGTCTTTTCCCTTTTTTTGATGATACATTATTTTCCAAGTAATGTCAATTTCTTTTTAAAAATATTATAAAATATGGTGAAGTTCTGTCTTGGAAAAAGGCGCCAAAAGCACCATGATTTTGTGGATCAACGCAAAACATCGGCGGAAAAACACGGAACGCTCTTTCCATGGCAGGAATATACGGTGGAAATGGATCGCCGGTTGTGCTACAATCAAAAGCAGAACCGCCGGCCGCACTGCGGGCCGGAAAAACCGGAAAAGGAAGGATTTTATGTACACCGATTATCATCTGCACACCTATTACAGCGATGATTCCGACTACCCCATGGAACAGCTTGTGCAGGACGCCATTGCCATGGGCCTGGATGAAATCTGCATCACCGACCATGTGGACTACGGCATTAAGGGGGACTGGGAAGACACCTCCACGGTATACCATCCGGAGGAAAAAGCGGGGCGGCCGGTGATGAATGTGAAATACCCGGCCTACCATGCCGAAATCCGGGCTATGCAGCAAAAATATGCCGGGCAGATTGTCCTTCGGGAAGGGATGGAATTTGGCGTTCAGGTGCGCACCATCCCACAGTACCGCAAACTATTTGCCGCCTACCCCTTTGATTTTATCATCCTGTCCTGCCATCAGGTGGAGGACAAGGAGTTCTGGACCCAGGACTTTCAGCGGGGACGCAGCCAGGAGGAATACAACCAAAGATACTACCGGGAAATTTTGCAGGTGATCCAACAGTACAAGGATTACAGCGTGCTGGGGCACCTGGATTTAATTGCCCGGTACGACCAGGCGGGGCCGTACCCCTTTGAAAAGATACGGGACATGGTTTCGGAAATTCTGCGGCAGGCCATCCGGGACGGAAAAGGCCTGGAAGTGAACACCTCCTGCCACCGCTATGGGCTGAAGGATCTGACCCCTTCCCGGGACATTTTACGGCTGTATCGGGACCTGGGCGGCACCATCCTCACCATCGGCAGCGACGCCCATAAGCCGGAACATCTGGCCGCCTATGGAAAAGAGACTATGGAAGAATTGAAGGAGATGGGGTTTGAGGCCATCTGTACCTTTGAGAAGATGAAACCGGTGTTCCACAAATTGTAACAGACCGGAAAACTACAACTGCTGTGAATCGGCGTTGCAGTTGGTCTTTTTTGCTTTTCGACATGCAAAACACCCCCGGAGAAAACCTCCGGGGGTGTCACTGTTATCAATTCCGTTTTGCCTTATCAGGTTGGAATTATTCGCCGAAGTAACGCTTCAGCAGGCCGGCAAAGCCACGGCCGTGACGGGCTTCGTCCTTGGCCATTTCGTGAACGGTGTCGTGGATAGCGTCCAGATTTTCCGCTTTGGCACGCTTGGCAATTTCAAACTTGCCGGCGCAGGCGCCGTTTTCAGCGGCGACACGGAGCTCCAGGTTCTTCTTGGTGGAGTCGGTGACCACTTCGCCGATCATTTCCGCAAACTTGGCGGCGTGCTCGGCTTCTTCAAAAGCGTACTTGGTGAAAGCGGCGCTGATTTCGGGATAGCCTTCCCGGTCAGCCACACGGGCCATAGCCAGGTACATACCGACTTCGGTGCATTCACCGGTGAAGTTCTGCTGCAGGCCTTCCATGATGTCTTCGGGGCAGCCCTGAGCCACACCGACTACGTGCTCGGTAGCATAGTTCAATTCGGTTTCCTTCTGCTCCACAAACTTGGAAGCAGGAGC
>CASDQY010000152.1 GCA_949282975.1 uncultured Oscillospiraceae bacterium
TGGCGGGAGCCAGAACCCTGGCCCAGCGCCGGGAGCTGGAAGAGTATCGCCGCCGGGTGTTGCCGGAATACCTCGGGATCCATCTGGTGGATTTTTCACCGGTGGAGATCAGTTCCACCCGGCTGCGGGAGATGGCGGCCGGGGGGCAGGATCTGCGCCCCTGGGTCCCCGCAGGTGTGGCGGAATACATTTACAGTCACCGACTGTATCAAACTAAGGAGGCGGAAAAGCCGTGAAGTTGGAAGAGATATCCATTCCGGAATTGGAAGCGCTGGTGCACACCACCCTGTCGAGCAAGCGGTGCCGCCATGTGCTCAATGTGCGGGAGGAGGCAGTGAAATTGGCCCGGCGGTTCGGCGGCGATCTGCGCCGCTGTGAAATTGCCGCACTGCTCCATGACATCACCAAAGAAATGGATAAGGGAAAACAGTTGCAAATGCTCGAAGCATCTGGTATAATGTCTGATATGGTTGTGCTGAAAAGCCCGCCGCTGTATCATGCCTATACCGGGGCCATCTATGCCGAAAAGACTTTGGGGATCACCGATGAAACGGTGCTCAACGCCATACGTTACCATACTGTGGCCAGAGCCGGTATGACCGAAGAAGAAAAAATCGTATATCTGGCCGATGCCATTTCCAAAGACCGGAATTATGCCGGGGTGGAGGACTTTCGCAAGCTGGCCTTTGAAGATTTGAACGGATGCATGAAGGCGATGCTCAAGCACACCATTACTTATTTGGTGAAGGATGAATGCCTGCTTCCCGATACCACCATTCAGGCCTACAATCAGTATTGCGGCCTGTAAGGGAAACGGGCGTCGATTTTTGATTTACGGTGTCAAGGAGGACCACCCATGGGTAGAAAGCAGATCAAAAAAACAGGTGCCGGTGCAAAAAAGCGCTGGAAGGTTTCAGAAAAGGTTATTCTTATCGTTGCGATCCTGCTTTTGCTGTTGGGCGGCATTGCCATTGCCGGCAGAACCTTGATGAGCACCCGGCTTTTAGGGGACGCTACTCTGCCCGGCGGCCAGCTCAGCACCGACATTCAAACCCCCTCGGAACTGCAGGGACGGCTGTTAAACCTGCTGGTGGTGGGTGTATCCGACGACCCGGATGAACGGGAATCCACCCGGCTGACCGATACCATTATGGTGGTCAGCGTCAACATTGAAGATCAGAAGGTAAACATCCTTCAGATCCCTCGTGACACCTATGTGGGGGATGAAACCTCCACCCACAAAATCAACGCCATTTATGCTCAAAATCCCGACAATTGGGATTATGCCGGCTTGGATGGGCTGAGCCGGATGATTTACGATCAGTTCCAGGTCACCATTGACCATTACGTGACCATTCAGATGGATGGATTTCGGGATATGATCAATGCCATCGGCGGCGTGACCATGGATGTGCCGGTGGATATGGAACTGAACGGCACCTATGTGGAAGCCGGCACCCAGACTTTGGACGGCGATCAGGCCATTGCCGTGGTGCGGACCCGGAACGTGTATGCCAACGCCGACATCGGGCGGCTGCAGACCCAGAAGATTTTCATGTCCGCCCTGCTGGAAAAGGTCATGAGCCTGTCGGTGGATCAGATGCTGAGCTTGATTCCCACTCTGCTCAACTACGTCACCACCGATTTGACGGTGGAGGACTGTGTGAGCCTTTACTACCTGGTGCGAGGCATGAACAGCGACGACATTACTGCCGTTACCTGCCCCGGCGAAGGGGTGACCGTCAGCGGTCAGTCCTGTTGGGGACTATACCATGAACGCACTGCGATCATTCTCAATGAATTGTTCCGCCCCTTTGAGGAAACGCCGGATATTGCCTCGGACGATCTGGGGATCTATGATGTGGTGGCGGAACCCTATATCAGCGAAGAGGAAGATTTCGGCCTGGGAACCATGACCGATTATGCTTCGGAGTAACCACAGGGAGGTGTGCAAAACCTGTGACCTATCAAGAAAAGGCGGCGGAAATTGTCCGGATTCTGGACAATAAAAAAGCCCTGGATATCCGAGCCATCCGGGTGGGAGAAGTGACGGTATTGGCGGATTGCTTTATCATTGCTTCCACCACCAACCCAACCCATGTGAAAGCATTGGCGGATGAGGTGGAGTTTCAGCTCAAAGAAAAGTTCGACGTGGCTCCAAACCATGTGGAAGGATACCAGGCGGCGGATTGGATTGTGATGGACTACGGCGATGTGGTGGTTCATATTTTCCATGACAAAGCCCGGGAATATTATTCTTTGGAAAAACTGTGGAGCGACGGCACCCCTATGGATGTGGCGGCGCTTCTGGCACAGTCATAACCGGCTTTTCAAGGACGTGGCATTGCTGCGGCCTTGACTTGCGTTACACCAGTTTTTGAAAAAGGGGAGAGAAAGCAATGAAATATGATTTTGCTGCCATCGAAAAAAAATGGCAGGACATTTGGGATGAAGAGCACACCTTTGCTGCGAAGAACGACTTCACCCTGCCCAAATACTACGCTTTGGTGGAGTTTCCCTATCCCTCCGGCCAGGGCCTTCATGTGGGCCACCCCCGCAGCTACACCGCTTTGGATATTGTGGCACGTAAGAAAAGAATGGAAGGATACAACGTCCTCTATCCCATGGGATGGGACGCCTTCGGCCTGCCCACAGAAAATTACGCCATCAAAAACCACATCCACCCGGAAATTGTCACCAAAAAGAACATCGCCCACTTTAAGCAGCAGCTCAAAAGCCTGGGGTTGTCTTTCGACTGGGACCGGGAAATCAATACCACCGACCCTGCCTACTATAAATGGACCCAGTGGATTTTCTTGCAACTGTACAAAAAGGGTTTGGCCTATAAAGCCACCATGCCGGTGAACTGGTGCACCAGCTGCAAATGCGTGCTGGCCAACGAAGAAGTGGTCAACGGTGTCTGCGAACGCTGCGGCAGCCCGGTGGTGCGCAAGGAAAAGAGCCAGTGGATGCTCAAGATCACCGCCTATGCCCAAAAGCTGCTGGACGATTTGGATCTGCCGGATCTGAACTACATTGAACGGGTGAAGGTCAGCCAGAAAAACTGGATCGGCCGTTCCACCGGCGCCGAGGTGGACTTTACCACTACCCTGGGGGATACCCTGAAAATTTACACCACCCGCCCGGACACCCTGTTTGGCGCAACCTATATGGTAATCTCCCCGGAACACCCGCTGATTGAAACCTGGAAGGACCACATCCAAAATATGGATCAGGTCCGTGCCTATCAGGAAAAGAGCGCCCGGAAGAGTGACTTTGAACGCACCGAGCTGGCCAAGGAAAAGACCGGCGTAAAGTTGGAGGGCGTCCGGGGCATCAATCCGGTGAACGACCAGGAAATTCCCATCTTTATTTCGGATTATGTGCTGATGAGCTACGGCACCGGCGCCATTATGGCGGTGCCCGCCCACGATACCCGGGACTACGACTTTGCCAAGGCCTTTGATCTTCCCATTGTGGAAGTGGTCAGCGGCGGGGATATCACCAAAGAAGCCTTTACCGACTGCGCCACCGGCGTGATGGTCAATTCCGGTTTCCTCACCGGCATGACGGTGGAAGAAGCGAAAAAGGCCATTGTGGACTGGCTGGAAGAGCACCACAAGGGAACGCCGAAGGTAAACTTTAAACTCCGGGACTGGGTGTTCAGCCGCCAGCGTTATTGGGGCGAACCCATCCCCATTGTCCACTGCGACAAATGCGGTTATGTGCCGCTGGAGGAAAGCCAGCTTCCCTTGACCCTGCCGGAGGTGGAAAGCTACGAGCCCACCGACGACGGGCAATCTCCTTTGGCCAACCTGACCGATTGGGTGAACACCACCTGCCCCCACTGCGGCGGCCCTGCCAAGCGGGAAACCGACACCATGCCTCAGTGGGCGGGTTCCAGCTGGTATTTTATGCGCTACTGCGATCCCCACAACGACCAGGCCCTTGCCAGCAAAGAAGCGTTGAATTACTGGCTGCCGGTGGATTGGTACAACGGCGGCATGGAGCACACCACGCTGCACCTGCTTTACAGCCGGTTCTGGCACAAATTCCTTTATGATTTGGGCGTGGTGTCCTGTCCGGAACCCTATGCCAAGCGCACCAGCCACGGCATGATCCTGGGGGAAAACGGGGAAAAAATGAGCAAGAGCCGGGGCAATGTGGTGAATCCCGATGAGATTGTTGTCCAGTACGGCGCCGATACCATGCGGATGTACGAGATGTTCATCGGTGACTTTGAGAAGGCCGCCCCCTGGAGCAGCGCTTCCATCCGGGGCTGCAAGCGGTTCTTGGACCGGATCTGGAGCTTGCAGGATCAGGTGCTGGATCAGGACGGATACCGTCCCGCTTTGGAAAGCTCCTTCCACAAGACCATCGCCAAGGTCAGCGGCGACATTGAACAGTTAAAGTTTAACACCGCCATTGCCGCTATGATGAGCCTGCTCAACGAAATCACCGCAGCCGGAGGAATCACCAGGGGCGAGCTGCGGACGTTGCTGCTTCTGCTCAACCCCTTTGCGCCCCATATTACCGAGGAAATCTGGCAGCAGCAAAACTTCGGCGGACAAATTGCCCACCACAGCTGGCCCAAATACGATCCTGCCAAGTGCGTGGAGGATACGGTGGAGATTGCGGTACAGGTCAACGGCAAAATCAAATGCCGTTTACAGGTGCCGGCCGATGCGGACAAGGATCAGTTGATTGCTTTGGCAAAAGCTGAGGAAAAGGTGGCTCAGGCGCTGGAAGGCAAGACCGTAGTCAAGGAAATTGCCGTGCCGAAAAAACTGGTGAATTTAGTAGTTCGCTGAGTTGATATGATATGAGATGTAAAGCCGTCGCATGAGTTTTCTCATGCGGCGGTTTTCTGCCTTTAAGTTGTAATTGACAATGATGGATGATTCGAGTATTCTAAAAGCAGAAAAGGGGCGATTGTTGTGAGTATCAAAAAAACAGCTTTTGTTTTCTTAACCATAGGGGCGCTGTTGTTTTGCAGTGGATGCAGTCCATCCTATACTCCCCCGGAAACTCGTCTGGTGGTGGATGTTCAATACGATAACATTGAATTTTACGGCGCTGATTTCTTCATCGTAGAGCAGAACGGTTTGCACGGCGCTTATTGCCGGGATGGGGAAGAATACCGCCTTGCCATTCCAGTGGAGTATGCCAAGCTGGAAGCTTTTGGATCTGAAAAAGCAGAGTTGGTGATGGCCACTGCCTCAGACGGCACTATCATCGCCCTTTCGCCCCAAGGGGAACAACTCACCAGTGAAACCTATCAAAAGTATCACTTTACGAATTTTCCCCATTCATCCGGTTTGGAAGTTTCCCCGGACGGTACATCCTGGGGCTTTCTTTCCTGGAGCGGGGAATGGATTTTACCGCCTGAATATAATTGGGTCGATTCTCGGGAAGGCGGAACTTTCATTACTTATTAGGGATCTGAACGAGAGACTGTGACTGACATCATGCTAGACCCAAATGTACGGGTGGATTGGCTGGATCATAACGGCAGATCGTTACTCCCAGATGGTTATCAAATTATTCAGGCCAATGAGGTGGCCAGTCATGGGGATTACTCTTATCTATCTGCCCGGTTTCAGAACACCGAGGAACAAACTTGGGATTCCTATGGGAAAAATTGTTTATTGCGTTGGGATGGAACCTGCCTTGTGCAGTCGCAGTATGACATCTTGATCGACCAGGATGAAACAGGAAATCTCTTCTTCTTTGGGCAAAATTTTGACGGGGCCCAAACCTATATAGATGTGTACGATGAACAAGGCCGGTTGCTGCTGGAGCATAGTTCAGTGTCGGAAGCAGTTGGGGACAGGATGTTTACCAATGCGCAAAAGGAATACGTTATCACTGCAGATGGGGAGGAAGTTACATTTCCCCAGCCCTATGACCACTTGTTCCATAACGGAAAGTTTGTCTGGGTGGAGACCGATGGGGAATACCGTCCTTATGACTGGTATGGTAATCTCATTGCCGACATTCGCTGTACGTCCTATCAACCCGTGGATTCCCAAGGAAATGTATTTCAGTATATTTCAAATGGGAAAATGGGTGTGATTTCTGCTGACGGTTCCATTCAAATTCCAGCGGAATATGAAATAACCTATCTGCGCTACACGCCTTCGATCGGCCTGCTTCGCTTACAAAAAGGCGATCGCTGGGGTGTTCTTCGAAAAGACGGCACGGAACTGTTACCTTTTGAATATGAGCAGATCAGCAGCTTTTCGGAACAGGGCTATTATTCTGCCGTCAAAGATGGTAAAATGGGAATTTTAGACAACCAAGGCCATATCATTGAGGACTTCTCATATGACGCACCGCCGGATTCAAAAGAATTGTCCTTTTCCGGCAATTATTTTGTGGTCTGGAAAGAAAATAAATGTGGTCTTATTGCAGTTGCGTAAATCGTTATATGTTACCCCAAACTGAAATTTACAGAAAACAGACAACTCTATTACTAAAACATAAAACTGCTGCGTTGGATTTAACAAAACAGGGTAAAATCAAAAAATCCATGTGCAATTTTTAACACAATTCTTTCACAACCTGGATAGATACCTCCGCCTCTTTCCACTAGAATAAAAAGGCAGACTCGAATTGGATCATTTGGCCTGAATCAAAGCCAATGGGGAATGATCCCTTGTGGAAAAGAAGGAGGAATTGTATGAAAAGCAATTGGAAAAAGCGGCTGTTGGCCGGTACCATGAGCTTGGTCATGACTGCCGCCATGGTGCCTGCCTTGGGCGCCGGTTCCATGGCGTTGGCGGACAGCGTGGTGCAGAGCGGTGTGCCCACTGCCGGAACCTGGGACGTGGACAGCCTGACCTTGCAGCCGGGGGAAACCACCGCTTCCATCAACCTGAACTGGTACGCACCGGCGGGCACTACTTCTGCGTTAGTGTGGTTTGGCGGGCAGACGGTAGAGGCCAATGTGCGCTCCCTGACTACTCCCACCCAGCTCAATGAAAGCAAATATACCGACACCGGCAAGCTGGT
>CASDQY010000153.1 GCA_949282975.1 uncultured Oscillospiraceae bacterium
CACACCGGGAATGTTTAAAATCCACATCAGCTCCGGGCCGATTTCAGGTTCCACCCGGCGCAGGGCTTCCAGCACCTTCAGCTCCATCTCTGCACAGCCCAAAGTGCAGGAGAAACAATCCCCTGCCTTTTTGCCCAGTACCCCAGCTTCGGCTTGTTCCGCTCCCGGCAGCTTCCGGCCGGGATAAAGCAACACGATTCTTCCCTGCCAGGCAGGATCGGAGCAGCGGACACATTGGCAGCGCACTGAATCCCCGGCCCGAATATCATCCTCCACCGGTTGATCGGACGCATGGTCTCCCGCTAAGGAGTGCAGTTCTTGTTCAATTTCCTCCGAGGGAATCTTCCACCGGCGCAATTCCTCCGGAATGGTCAGGGTTTGATAGTTAAAACAACAAGTGAGTTTTGAATTCATAGAAAAGCCCTCGTTTTCCAAGCCGGTCAGGACGCTTTTTCGCCCTTCCGCGCAAAAGTCTGATAATATTCGCTACGCTCCATCAGTTCCTGAGGAGTGCCGCAGTCCTCGATCTGTCCGCCCCGCATGACGATCACCTGGTCGGCAAACTGGGTAGCAGAATAATTGTGGGCGATGAGAACCGTGGTACGGCCCTTCATCAGATTTTGCAGCGCCGCCGTCACCAGCTGTTCGCTCTTGACATCCAGGTTGCTGGTGGCTTCATCCAACAGCAGGTAATCGGGATTACGCATCATAGCACGGGCGATAACGATACATTGCTGCTGCCCGCCGGAGAAGTTGCTTCCTCCGGGTCCCACCTGGGCGTCAAAGCCGCCGGGGGTTTCCATAATGAAGTCGTAGGCATTGGCCATCTTGGCCACCTTCACCAATTCTTCCTCGGACACCTTGCGTTCCACCCCATACAGGATATTTTCCCGAACGGTGCCGGAAAGAAGAGGCTTATCCTGGGCAACAATGGCAAAGCTCTTACGCCAGGAAGGAAGGCTGAATTCTTCAATGTCGGTGTCCCCAAACCGGATAGCGCCGCTATCCGGCTCATACATCCGCTCCAACAGCTTAAATAAGGTGGTTTTCCCTGCGCCGTTGGTGCCGATGATAGCGGTTACCTTGCCTTTGGGAATGGTCACGGTGAGATCCTTCAGCACCGGCTGGGTGTCGTAGGAGAAATTCACATGATCCACATGAATGTCTGCGTCCTCCACATCCATTTCATGGCCTTCCGACTTTTCGTTGGGCAGTTCCAACACAGTGCCGATTTTCTGCATCACACCGGCATTTTGAGCCAGGGTAGAAAAGTAGGTAAACAAGCCCACTACCCGCACCGACAACAAGCTGGACAGAGAATAGAACCCAATGAGTTTACCAATGCTCATTTCTCCGGTGGTGACCAGATAGCCGCCGTAACCAAAGGCAATGACAATGCTGATACAGCCGATCAGTTCCATTCCGGCATACTGCACCATAGCAGTTAAACTCAGTTTAATGTCGGCGTTGCACTGTTTGCGGAACAGGTGATCCGCCTTTTTGTTTTCCTCTTCCTGGGTGGAGAAGGACTTAATCAGCCGCATCCCGGTCACCCGTTCTGCCAGATAGCTCATGGTTTTGGCCAACCGGTTTCTGGTTTCCGCCCCGGTGCGGTAGGTGAGCCAGCCGTACAGCAAGGCCACCCCTACCATCAGGGGGATAATCCCCAAGCTCACAAAAGCCATGGAAGGCTGATAGTTG
>CASDQY010000154.1 GCA_949282975.1 uncultured Oscillospiraceae bacterium
GGCGCTCTCTTTGCCGGAAAACCGGGAGTACTCCTCCTTCGTCTTTGCCGATTTAGAAAAGTATACCCTATTTTGCCCGGATTTGTCAATCCTTCCCGGCAAAATAATCGTATACCGCATCCGCCAGATACTGGTTCCCCAGTTTGGACAGGTGGCAGCCCCCGGCAAACAGGTTGATGGGAACCGGGGCGGTGTCATTATCCAGCATGATCTGCCGCAGATGGGTTTTCACATCCAGGCAGGGGATGGAAAATTGTTCATCCAGTTGCCGGATGATCTGGTCGAACAGCAAAAGCGTTTCGTCCTTTTCCTTACTGTAGGGGCAGGGAGTGGTGGAAAGCTGCACCACCTTGCAGCCCAAATCCGAAAGCTGTTCCAAAAGATAGGAAAGCTGCTCCTGGAACTGGCCGGGGGAGAGGGTCTTGGCGTCGTTTTGGCCGATGCAGAGCACCACCCAGTTGGGCTTTAACGCTTCCAGTTCCCAGAAACGCTCCATCAAGCCGTTGACGGTGTCTCCCCCCACCCCTAAATTATAGGTTTTCAGATCCAGCTTGGGGTAATGGATCACCAGCCGCTGCAAAAACAGATCCACATAGCTGTCATCGTAGTTTAAGGAGAACTTCACCCTGGGGTCGGCGGCGTCCTTGATTTCGCTGCGCCGGGTGATGCTGTCCCCGAAAAACACCAGGGTCTCCCCGCCCTTCAGCCGCATACACAGTCACTCCTTTTGGGCAGTTCCACTTCCCGCAAATCGGCAATGACCCGGTCCACCAAAGGATTGTCTGCCAACAGCTTCCGGGCAGCTTCGCTTTCCCCGATGGCGATGATCTTCGCCGCTCCGGCGTTTTTGGCGGATTGGATGCCGCTGGCGGCGTCCTCCAGCACCCAGCACCGGCGGGCGTCTACCCCAATGGCTGCGGCCGCCCGCAGGTACAGATCCGGAGCGGGCTTGCCGGGGATGCCGGGAAGCAGGCAGCTTACCTTTGTTCGGTCAAACCACCGGTCCAGGCCGAAGGCGGAAAAGTAGTAATCCACATTCCCAGGCTGGGCGCTGGTGGCGATGTTCACCGGATACCCCAGGGCTTTGGCCTGATCCAGAAATGCTTCCGCACCCGGGGCCAGGGACAGCTTCCCCCGGGCCTGTAAGTCCCGGCAGAGGGAGAGGTAGATTTCTTCCTTTTGCTCACTGTATTTGGCACAGTCGGTGTCGGAGGTGTCCTCCCCCAGAATCCGCCGGACGGCGGCGGCGTTGGATTTGCCCCGGACATAGGTTTGCTGTTCCTCTTCGGAAAAAGGGAACCCCCGCAGGGATTGGGCCAGCCGGTTCCAGGCGTGGTCGTTTAAGGCGTTGTCAAAAAACAGGGTGCCGTTAAAATCAAAGAGCAGTCCCCCAGGAATCATAAAACCGCCTCCAAAAGATAGATTGACTTTATTATACCGGAATGCAAACCCGGGTTCAAGGTGAATCTTCACAATTTGTCTGTTTATTCTTGGGCGGAAGGGTGATAGAATAGGAAGGTAATTTTCCCCACTATCTTTTTCGGAGGGATATTTCATGTACTACAAAGAATCCTGGCTGGACAAGCTGGACCGAAAGTTCGGCCGCCACGCCATCCCCAACCTGATGACCATCCTGATCATCTGCACCATTGCCGCCTGGGGCTTGAACTACATTATGTATTTTCAGACGGGAATGAGCTTTTCTTCCTATCTCACCTTTGACCGGGACCTGATCTTCCAGGGCCAGGTTTGGCGGTTGATTACCTTTCTGTTTATTCCGCCTTCGGGGAATGTGATCTTTTCCGCCTTTATGCTTTACTTTTATTGGATGATCGGCTCCGCCCTGGAGCGGGAATGGGGGGATTTCCGGTTTAATCTCTACTATCTGTTCGGGTTTTTAGGGGCGATTGTTTCCGGCTTAATTACCGGTTACTCCACCGGGGAGTACATCAATCTTTCGCTGTTTCTGGCGTTTGCCATCCTCAATCCCAATTTCCCGGTGCGGCTGTTTTTCATCCTGCCCATTCCGGTGAAGTTTTTGGCCATTGTGGACGGGCTGTATCTGATCTTGCGGATTGTACGGGAAAGCTGGCCGGGAAGGGTGGCCATCGCTTTTTCCCTGCTCAATTTGCTGCTGTTTTTCGGGGGCGATCTGTTCCGCCGGATCAAAAACCTTCGCCGGCAGAAAGAATACCGGGATTCCTTTGAGAATAAGTCCGATTACTGGGACGATTCCTGGCGGCGGTAAGGAGGGCGCATCATGACCTATGAACAGGCGTTGGACTACATTCATTCCCTTTCCGGCCATGGCTGGGTGCTGGGGTTAAACCGGATTACCCGGCTGTTGGGCCGGGTGGGGAATCCCCAGAACCGGGGGAAGTTTCTCCACATTGCCGGCACCAACGGGAAGGGCAGCTTGGTGCAGCTTTCCGGCAACCTGCTGATGCAGGCAGGGTACCGGGTGGGAAAATACACCTCCCCCTATGTGCTGGAATTCCGGGAACGGTTTACCGTCAACGACGAAATGATTTCCAAACAAGATCTCACCGCCTGGACCGCCCGGCTGAAACCCATGGTGGAGAAGCTGGAGCGGGAAGGGGTGTTTATCACCGAATTTGAATTTATCACCGTGCTGGCTTTTTGCTGGTTTGCCCAGATGGGCTGCGACATCGTATGCCTGGAGGTGGGCTTAGGCGGACGGTATGACGCCACCAATGTGATCGCTCCGCCGGTGGCCTGCCTGATTGCCTCCATCTCTCTGGACCATACCGCCATTCTGGGGGATACGGTGGAGGAAATTGCCAACGAAAAGGGCGGCATCCTCAAGCCCGGCAGCCCGGCCGTGATCTATCCGGAGATGAATCCCAAAGCCGCCCGGGTGCTGGAAGCCATCGGGGCAGAGGTGGGGGCAGACATCATCCGGCCCGACCCTGCCCATCTGGCCGTTTTGGAGGAAACGCCCTTTGGCAGCCGGTTTGCCCTTTGCGGCAGGGAATACCGGATTTCCCTGGCGGGGCGGCATCAGTGCTTCCACGCCCAGATGGCGCTGGCCCTGCTCCCCATTTTGCGGCAGGCGGGATTTTCTGTTACGGAAGAAAACGCCGCACAGGCCTTTTGCAGCACCCGTTTTCCCGGAAGGTTTCAGGTGCTTTGCCGCCGGCCTTTTGTGGTGGTGGACGGCGCCCACAATCCGGAAGGGGTCGCCGGGCTGGGGGAGATCCTTTCCCACATTCCCTGCGCCAAGCGGATCGCCGCCGGAATGCTGGGGGACAAAGCGGTGGAGGAGAACCTGAAGCAGTTGGCACAGCATTCCGACACCTTATTTTGCCTGCCGGTGGACAATCCCCGTGCCCTGCCGCCCCAAAAGCTGGCGGAACTGGCAAAGCCATACTTTTCCCGGGTGGAATGGTTCCCCGGCCTGGAAGAAGGATTGGAAACCGCCCTGGACGGACTGGAAAAAGATGAGATGCTTTTGGTTTGCGGCAGCTTTTTCCTGGCGGGGGAAGCGGTGACGGCCCTGGGCCGCCTGCTACCGGAAGGCTGAACATACTAAAAAACGGCCTGAATTCTGTGGGGATTACAGAGTTCAGGCCGCTAAACTTCGGGAAATCCCGGCACGGTAAAAATGCAGGAAAAATCCCGCAGCATTTTTCGGCTTATGAAGAAAGCCATGGAACCGAAATGGGCTCCATGGCTGTATTTTTGTGTTTGCCTGCCGGTCTGCGGGGGTCCGGGAGCAAACGTCTCGGACCATTTTTAAAATAAGGTCATACCCTCAGTATTGCGGGTCAAAATACTCCTGGATGGAATGGTTAATGATCCGGGCGATCTGCTGGGTCTCCGCATCTTCTTCCGGATTGCGGTCCACCAACAGGGTGAAGTAGGGACTGGGCCGGGTAAATAATTCATCCCGACAGCGGTACATCCAAAGCTGTGCAATGCCTTTTCGCACTTTCTGCACCAGGGCGATCCCCACCCCCTGGCGGGCCCGCCAGTCCGGGAATACCGCCAGCGCCGGTTGGTTGGAAAACAGCAGCCGGTTCCGAACCCGGATGACTTCCGGTTCCGCCCAAAGTTCGATCTTCTGTTCATGGCCGAAAAAACCAATGATTTCCTTCAACACCGAAAAATCCATAGGTGCGGGAAGATCAATGGGTTTGCCGATCAGATCCTTTTTCCTGGATTCCAACATGATCATGTGAATTCTCCTTGAAGCAACCACTTTCCAGCTTTGTTTGTCCAGTTTCTATTATACGGAAGCCGGGGAAAAATGTCAAACTATTTTTGGTTTTTTGTCAAAACAACCACATTTTCATGAGAATCCAAAACTGAAATTCCGGGGAAGAAATTGACAAGCTCCCCGGATTTTGTTACACTTAGTTTCGTTCGATTGATTTTTTTGCCGCAGAAAGGGAGTCGTTGGAACATGGCCAAGGCAAAACAGGAATACGGAAACGACAGCATTACCGCCCTGAAGGGGGCGGATCGGGTGCGCAAGCGCCCTGCGGTGATTTTCGGCTCCGACGGGTTGGAGGGCTGTGAACACTCGGTGTTTGAAATTCTTTCCAATTCCATTGACGAAGCCCGGGAAGGATTCGGCTCCTCCATTATTGTCACCAAATATCGTGACGGTTCCATTCAGGTGGAGGATTTCGGCCGGGGCATCCCGGTGGACTACAACCAGAACGAGGGACGGTATAACTGGGAGCTGGTGTTCTGCGAGCTGTACGCCGGGGGCAAATACCAAAACGACACCGGGGACAACTATGAGTTTTCCCTGGGGCTCAACGGCCTGGGCCTTTGCGCCACCCAGTATTCCAGCGAATACATGGAAGTGGAAATCCACCGGGACAAGCAGAAATACACCCTGCGGTTCGAAAAGGGGGAAAATGTTTCCTTTGACAAGCAGCCCTTCCGGTATAAAACCACCGGCACCCGGATTCACTGGCGGCCGGATCTGGAAGTGTTTACCGACATTGACATCCCCCTGGAATATTATCAGGACGTGCTCCGCCGTCAGGCCATTGTCAACAAGGGGCTGGTGTTTACCTTAAAGGTGGAAACCGAAACCGGCTTTACCAGCCAGGATTTCCTCTATCAGGACGGCATCACCGATTATGTCAAGGAAATTCTGGGGGACCAGGGCCTGACCGGGGTGCAGTACTGGGAAACGGAGCGCACCGGCCGGGACCGAGCGGATAAGAAGGATTACCGGGTCAAGCTCAGCGTGGCGGCGGCGTTTTCCAACCGGGTGAAGCTGTTGGAGTATTACCACAATTCCTCCTGGCTGGAACACGGCGGCAGCCCCGACCGGGCGGTGCGCCAGGCCTTCGTCAGCCAGCTGGACAGCTACTGCAAGCAAAACGGAAAGTACAACAAAAACGAAAGCAAGATTACTTTTGCAGATGTGGAAGAGTGTTTGGTGCTGGTAAGCTCCTCCTTTTCTACCCAGACCAGCTACGAAAACCAGACCAAAAAAGCCATCAACAATAAGTTCATCTACGAAGCCATGACCGACTTCCTCAAGCATCAAATGGAAGTTTGGTTTTTGGAAAAGCCGGAGGAAGCCGCCAAAATTGCCGAGCAGGTGCTGATCAACAAGCGCAGCCGGGAGAATGCGGAAAAGACTCGGCTGAACCTGAAAAAAACCCTGTCCGACAAGGTGGACATGGCCAATCGGGTGGCGAAGTTTGTGGACTGCCGCAGCAAGGACCTGTCCCGGCGGGAGCTTTATATTGTGGAGGGTGATTCCGCTTTGGGCTCCGTCAAGCAGGGAAGGGACGCCGAGTTTCAGGCGGTGATCCCGGTGCGGGGGAAAATCCTCAACTGCTTAAAAGCGGACTACGCCAAGGTGTTTAAGAATGAGATCATCACCGATCTGCTGAAGGTTTTGGGCTGCGGGGTGGAGGTAAAGAGCAGCAAAAACAAGGATTTGTCCACCTTTGATCTTTCCAAGCTTCGCTGGAATAAGGTGGTGATCTGTACCGACGCCGATGT
>CASDQY010000155.1 GCA_949282975.1 uncultured Oscillospiraceae bacterium
GAAAATGAAGATGAAGAACTATTTTTCCATTGGAGAAGCGGCAAAGGCTGTCCATACAACCAGCGAAACCCTGCGGCACTATGACCGCATTGGATTGGTGAAGCCAAGCAAAAAAGACGAATGGACCAATTACCGCTATTACACCGAACAGGACATTGTCCGGCTGAATACGGTGCGGGCTTTGCAGCTTATGGACCTGCCCTTGCAGGAGATAAAAAAGGTTTTGGAGTATGACGACCTGGAAAAAGTGGTGGACTTTTTGGCCCAGGCGGAAAAAAGGGCGGATGAAAAAATAGCGGCTCTCCAATACAGCAAATCCAAAATCCAGTTGGCAAAAGCGGACTATGAAAAAAAATTGCAGCTGCGCAAAAACCAAAGCGGTGCCTTTCTCAAGGAGTTTCCCGAGCGGGTGATTTTGCTCTCCGATACCTTGGAAACGCCCACCCTGGATAACCTTTGGAATTACCTGAACCACTTTTATGACAAAGTCCCTCCCCCGCTGAAAGAACAGTTCTCCTTTGAAGATCTGGCGGGTGTGTATACCGAAAACGGATGGTCACGGCTCTTTGCCGTATGCATTGATTTTGCAGACATACCGGGCTTGAAGATTCTTCCGGCGGGAACCTATTTATGCGCAGACTGCACCGATGAAAACAGGGAAGCCGTTTTGCATGAACTGAAACAGCAAGCAGAAACAATCTATTCTGCTGCGCCGAAATTTACGGTGCAGCTTGTGGTTGTGTCCGGCATTTTGCGCTGGAACTATCAGATTCAAATCCCCTTGTGTGCAGAATAAAACAAAGCGGCGGCGTTGGACAGGCGCCCTGTTCCCGTGATGCAACACACCCCCGCCTTGACAACCCCCTGCCGCCCGGCTATAATAAGCTTCGAGAGCGAAGCCGGAGACGGTTCGCCCACCCAGCGAAACAGACCCGCAGACGCTCCCCCAAAAGGAGGTCTGCGCTTTTCTTTTTCGCAGGAAAAGGAGGGAGTATCCATGCGCAATCAACAAACAACGTTGGTTCTGGAAGACTTCACAGACGAATTTTCAAAGATTTAGTACGAGAATTTCGATAAAAGTATAGGTGTTAATATGGGAATTTTAATAATTATAATATGTTTTTTGTGTCTCATAGCTATTGTTACAACTTATATTTGCGTTGCAAGATGTCCATTTAAATATCCATATAAGGAAATATGTTTTGATGTTTCAAAAAAAAGATCTCCTAAAATGGAAGATTTAATCGATCGATACCTTATTGAAAACAGGCTAGAAACAATTTTGCAACATTATAAATATGTTGAAGAATGGAAAAATCAATGTCAAGACAAAATTGCCGGTTGCTTATTAAAGAAGCACAGAACACAACAATTTTTATCATGCCTTGATGATGATTCTATGTTTCGATTTGTAGCAACCAGATCGCAAACCCGTTATCATCAAAGAAATTACATACGGTCTTCTTATCATGTAGATGTCACTGTTGATGCTGTTTCATGCAGCATCTCCTATTTAGAAAAGCGATACAACGCACTAAGCAACATTGGATTTGAATGTACCCTTTCTGAATATAATACTAAGAATCAACGAAAATTGATGACAAAAGCTTTACGAGAACAAATTGCAAAACGTGATAACTATACCTGTCAAATGTGTGGGAAATACATGCCTGATGGAGTTGGCCTTCACATTGATCATATAACCCCTATTGCAAAAGGTGGAAAAAGCATTCCTTCCAACCTGCAAGTGCTTTGTTCTAAATGTAATGGCAAAAAATCTGCAAAATAATAAAATCAATATTCCAAACAAATCTTATAAAAATTACTGTTAAATCAAAAAATATTCCCCGCCTTGACAACCCCCTGCCGCCCGGCTATAATAAGCTTCGAGAGCGAAGCCGGAAACGGTTCGCCCAAAAGCGAAGCAACCAGCGCAGACGCTCCCCGTGGCGGCGTCTGCGTTTTCTTTTTCACAAGATGAAACGGAGGAGTGTTTATGAACAGCCAACCAATCGCCCTGATTCTGGAAGGGGGCGGCATGCGGGGCGTCTACACCGCCGGCGTATTGGACCGGTTTTTGGAGGAAGGATTGGAGTTTGACCGCTGCTACGGGGTGTCGGCAGGGTCCTGCCACGCCTGCAGCTTCCTTTCCCGGCAGCACGGCCGGGCCTTTGCGGTGAACGTGGATTATCTGAAGGACAGCCGGTACCTCAGCCTGAAAAGCTGGCTGAAAACCGGGGATCTGTTCGGCGCCGAAATGCTTTACGACATCATCCCCAACCAGCTCAACCTCTATGACTACGACGCCTTTGCCGCCAATCCAACCCGGTTTTTTGCGGTAGCAACCGACTGCCTCACCGGCAAAGCGGAGTATTTTCCCATCACCGATATGCACCGGGACGTAATCAAGGTCCGGGCTTCCAGTTCCCTGCCCCTGCTCAGCCGGATGGTGGAGATCAACGGGCGGCCTTATCTGGACGGAGGATTGGCGGATTCCATCCCGGTGGACAAAGCCAGAGAGGACGGCGCTGTAAAACAGGTGGTCGTCCTCACCCGGCAGCCGGGCTACCGGAAGGAAAAGAGCGGCTCCCTGCCTTTGGTGAAGCTGCGCTACCGCCACTTCCCCAATCTGGTGGAAACGGTGGCCACCCGGCATATCCGGTACAACCGAACCCTGGAAGAAATTGAAGCAGGCAAAGGCAAGGGTGAACTATTCGTCATCCAACCCCAAAAAGCCCTGGAAGTGGGGCGCACCGAGAAAAACCGGGAAAAGCTGGACGCCGCTTACCGGCAGGGCTGGCAGGACGCCCAGCAGGCCATGGCGGACCTGAAAGAATTTCTGGGAAAAGCATGAATAAGGAGACAAGGAATATGTACCGCATCTTTCTGGTGGAGGACGACCCCATCATCGCCAAAACCTTAAAGGAATATCTGGAGCGCTGGAGTTTTCAGGTCACCCTGGTGGAGGATTTCTCTGAGGTGCTGGCGGAGTTTGGCCGGTGCGACCCTCATCTGGTGCTGCTGGACATCTCCCTTCCCTTTTACAACGGCTATTATTGGTGCGGGGAAATCCGGAAGATTTCCAAAGTGCCGATCCTGTTCCTCTCCTCCGCCTCGGACAAACTCAATCAGGTCATGGCGATGAATCTGGGCGGGGATGATTTTGTTCCAAAGCCCTTTGACCTGGAAATGCTGCTGGCCAAGATCCAGGCCCTGCTGCGGCGCAGCTACGACTTTTCCGGCCAAACCGGCTGGCTGAGCCTGCACGGGCTGCTGTTTTCCCCGGGGGAAGGCATACTCACCCAGGGGGAGCGCCGGGAAGAACTGACCAAAAACGAAAACCGCATCCTTCAGGTGCTGCTGGAAAACCGGGGCCGGATCGTCACCCGGCAGGCGCTGATGAACCGGCTGTGGGAAAGCGACGCCTTTGTGGATGAAAACACCCTGACGGTCAATGTGGCACGGCTGCGCAAAAAGCTGGAAAGCCTGGGGGCAAAGGGCGTGATCAAAACCAAAAAGGGAGAGGGGTATTTCGTGGAATGAACCTGCTTTACTATCTCCGGGACCGCTGGAAGGTGGCTTTGCTGCTGTTGGTGTGCCTGGGGGCATTTGTGATCATCCTGCTGCTGTACCGCATCCAGGCGGAAGCGCTGGGGTACGGCCTGCTGGTGGCGGGCATAGCGCTTTTCATAGGGTTTTTGCTGGATTTTACCCGCTACCGCCACCGGTCGGAAAACCTGAATGCCGCCAAAGCCAAAATCCCCTATGAATTGGACCTGCCCGCCCCGGCCAGCCAGAAGGAACGGGAATATCAGCAGCTAATCCGGGCTTTGTTTGAAGAATACCGCAAGCTGGACAACCAAAGCCGGAAATCCCAGCGGGAAACCCAGGACTACTATTCTCTTTGGGTGCATCAAATCAAGGTGCCGATTTCCGCAATGGACCTGCTGCTCCAGACCCATCCGGGGCCGGACACCCCGGCGTTGCAGGGCGAACTGTTTAAGGTGCGGCGGTATGTGGAAATGGTGCTGAGCTATCTGCGCTTGGAAAGCACCACCACCGACTATGTGATCCGCCGGTGCGAATTGGATAAAATTGTCCGGCAGGGGGTGCGCAAGTTCGCTTCCCTGTTCATTCTCTCCCAGGTAAAGCTGGAATTTACTCCCACCCAGCTCCGTGTCCTCACCGACGAAAAGTGGTTGGGATTTGCCATCGAGCAGCTTCTCTCCAATGCGGTAAAGTACACCAAAGCCGGGGGCACGGTGCGGATTTATGCCAAGTCGGAACTGATTTTAGTGGTGGAGGATACCGGCATCGGCATTGCCCCGGAAGACCTGCCCCGGATCTGGGACAAAGGATTCACCGGCTTAAACGGGCGGATGGATCAAAAATCCACCGGACTGGGGCTTTACCTCTGCCGGCGTGTGCTCACCAATCTGGGCCATTCCATCCAAATCTTCTCCCAGCCGGGAAAGGGCACAAGGGTGGAAGTGGATTTAAAGCAAAAGGAATTGTGGGTGGAATAGAACCGCCGGGGGCAGAAACGAAGAAGGAAGATGGAATCGTGAAACATTTAGGAAGAGAATGGGCAAAGCCTGCCCCTGTTGAGGATAAGGTTGATGAGGGAAAATAAAACAGATCTTGCGCACAAAAGGGGCGAGGAACCGATCCCCTCATCAGTCTGCTGCGCAGCCAGCTTCCCCCCAGAGGGGAAGCCTTTGTCATAAAATCAATTCCCTCTACAAAAAATAAAGGAGACTAAAAAGCAAAATCGGACAAAGAAAGCTCGGCGGGATGAGGGGACAAGATTCTTCACAAAATCGGAGAAGGTGGAAACGCAATGATTTCCACCTTCTTTTTATAGCAGGGAAGATCATCTTCTTTTTGCATATTTTTTCTATTGCGGGAAAGGATACATCCAAACCATCTCCCAAAACGGAAAGGATGCGGTAGGTTTATGACACCTGAAATCAGATTACAGCCCAATGGCGACGGCAGCTATGACCTTTTACTGGAATATTCCCGCTGGGATGCGGAATTTGCAAACTTCGACCTGAAACGGTATTGGTCCCACCCTTCCAAAGCCCTGGCCCACCGGGTGCGGCAGGCGGCGGCAGGGGTCAAGATCCGCAGCGTCAAGGTGCTGCTGTCCGGCGTTTTAGTGGCCACACTGGCTTTCTCCTCCTTCGTCACCACCCTGGCGGCTTCCGACCGGTACACCATGGGCTACCTTTACACCGGTACCGACCGGCAGCAGGTGGAATATGTGAACCTAACCGGGGACAGTTTGGATGTAGTTTCCCCCAGCTATTTCGACATCGCACAGGACGGCAGCCTGACCTTAAACACCCCCAGCAGCTACTTCATCCAGCAGATGCACCAAAGCGGGCGGAAAGTGGTGCCCTTTTTAAGCAACCACTGGAACCGCACGGCGGGCATCAACGCCTTAAAAGATGTGGAAACCCTCTCCACCCGAATTGCGCAGTATGTGGAGCAGTACAATCTGGACGGGGTCAATGTGGATATTGAAAACGTCACCCACAACCAGCGCAGCCAGTACACCCAACTGGTGCGGCTGCTGCGGGAAAAGATTCCGGACCACAAGGAAGTATCGGTTGCGGTGGCGGCCAATCCCAAAGGATGGACCGAGGGCTGGCACGGTTCCTACGACTACGCCGCTTTGGCACAGTACGCCGACCACTTAATGATTATGACCTACGACGAACACTATGAAGGGGGCAACGCCGGGCCGGTGGCCAGCATGGAATTTGTGGAGCAGTCCATTCAATATGCCTTGCAGTATACCACCGGCGATAAAATCGTCATCGGCGTTCCCTTCTACGGCCGGGTGTGGGGGGTGGACAACACCAAAATCCAGGGCCAGGGGGTCAGCATCAAGACCATCCAGAAAATTCTGGAGCAGTGCCCCTCCACTGTGACCTACGACGAAACCACCCAGTCGGTAAAGGCGGAATTCACCATCCGGCAGGGGGATTCCTTTACGGTGGGCTCGAATATCTCCCTGACGCCGGGCAACTATGTGGTGTGGTACGAAAACCATGATTCTTATCAGGAAAAGCTGGCCCTGATTGAAAAATACGATCTGAAAGGGGCGGGCGCCTGGGCCCTGGGGCAGGAGGACGTGACCATTTGGGACCACTATGAAGACTGGGTGGACGGCGAAGGACAGAACAACGATTCCGGCTCCGGGGACAGCCAGAATCCTTCCCAGCCCACCGGTTTTTACGAAGTAAAGGCGGGGGACACCCTATGGAAAATCGCCCAGGCACAGCTGGGGGACGGCAACCGGTACCGGGAGATCATGGAACTTAACGGTATGACCAGCACCGAAATCTTCCCCGGGGATTTGCTTCGGATTCCCGGCAGCAGCTCGGCTCCTTCCACCCCTTCCGCCCCGGCGCCCAGTGAGCGGGAATATACCGTGAAAAGCGGGGACACCCTTTGGAAGATTGCTCAGGCACAGCTTGGCGCCGGCAGCCGCTACCGAGAGATTATGACCCTGAACGGCCTCACCAGCGAAACGGTATATCCCGGGCAGGTGCTGCGGCTGCCCGGCAGCGGTTCCTCCGCCCCTTCCACCCCTACGCCCAGTTATCGGGAATACACCGTCAAAAGCGGGGACAGCCTTTGGAAAATCGCCCAGGCACAGCTGGGCAGCGGCAGCCGCTATCGGGAAATTGTCAGCCTGAACAATCTCAAAAGCGAAACGGTATACCCCGGACAGGTGCTGCGCTTGCCCAGATAACAAAATGATCCCGAGATCTTTTTGGTCTCGGGATTTTTTATCGAATGACAGAAAATTCTTTTTCCTTTCGAATTTATTGTATTTCACTCTTTTTTTGCTGTTTTACAGAAAAATAGATGATATAAATATATGAAATAAAATAAAACAACTATTTTTCATTGCACAACACCTCTTGGAATATGCTATCATGGTGGCAGTGAGTTTTGAAGCCAAACAAGTTCAGGAAGAAGGATTGCCATGAAAGTTCAAACCAAACCCGCCCCAGCCAAAGCCCTCCGCTCCATTCTGCTGTGGACGGTGGTGTTCGGCGCAGTTATGGCGCTGCTGTCTTTGGTGCTGCATCAATTCGGCTACCAGCTGCTGCGGTGGGTGTATTATGTTTGTATCGCCCTGGTGTTTTTGGGGGCGCTGGTGGGAAGTATCCAGCTGCTCTGCTGGAAAAAGCCCGTCCCTCTTGCTTTGGGGATTGCCACCCTGTTGGCGATTCCCTTCTTTGCCTGGTTCGCCTTCCTTGGAATGGTCTTCGGGGGAGAGGAATCCATTCAGCCGGTTGGCTACGGAAAGATGGTGGTGTTGGACCAGAGTTGGCTGGACCCCTACATTTTCTACTACGACTATGTCAACCCCTTTGTCCGGCCCACCCAGGAACGGGTTCGCATTTCAAATAAGACTGTCACCTACTACGACCCAAATGGGAACCTGGTAAAATATGAGGACCCGGACTGCACCCGGTATTACGACGGGGAAGGCAATCTTCTGGGAACCTTCCCACGCTGAGGAAAAAAGGAGTGACTGCCATGACCACCCCCAAAAAGCCTTCCCCCCTTCTGAAACCGGTAATCTTTCTTTTGGTGTATTTCCTTTTGGTAGCCGCTGTGTTTGCCGGGGAAATCCTGTTGATCGGTGAGGATGTGGTCTGGGCGCTGTACCTGCCTGTGATGGCCTGCTATTTTGTGCTTCCCATTCTCATGCCCTTGGTGGCGGGATTGTGTCTCCAATGTGCAGAGCGGCCGTTAAATCTGGGGCAGTCCGCCCTGATGAGCGCTTGGTGTGCGTTACTGGCTCTTCCGGTTTACAGCATTCCCTATCTTGGGTGGTGGCTGGAGTTTGGAAGGACGGGCTTAAATGATCCAGTCCACCTGTTCGCCAGGGTCTACGCCCCCGCCTATCTGGTCAACATCATCTTCCCCGCCCTGGCTTACGGGCTGGTATTGTTTTTGATCTCAGCGATGGGAGTTTTGATTCGGAAAATCGCAAACAGAAAAAAGGGCAAATAAAAAGGGAGGAAATCGCTCCTCCCTTTCTCTATTGGATTACTGAACCTGAACGTACTCCCGGCTGACATACCCCCAGTTTCCTTCAATGTCCACCTGCACCCAGCCGCTGGGAAGGATGCAGATAATCCGGAAGAGGTTGCCTTTGTTCAGCTTGCGCTTAATGCTGTAGCTTAACCCCGGGCCGCTGCGCACCCGGACGCTGTCGCCGGTACAGCTTCCCACCTTATAGCCGCTTAAGCCGGCCTTGTCCAGATATTGATTGACGATCCAGCCGGTAACGCCGCCCTTTTGCACCTTGCTCCAGCCCCAGCCGTCGTCGGCCAGCCAGGTGAGGGTGTCCCCGGTGTTGGCCTGGGTGAGCACGGCGGCGCCGGTATGGGCGTCGGAACGGATGTTGACCCGGTCCCCGGTGCAGCGGGCAAGGCTGTTTGGCTCCGGAGATTCGGGGGTGACGGCGGTCTCTCCGTACAAACTGCCGATTTCGGCGGGAAAATCCCGAGTACAGCGGTTGAGGTCCACATTGCCGTTGACCCCGGCCACGCTGCCGGTGCTGGAATACTGGTGCAGATCCCGCTTGAGGGCGGTGTTGTAGTCTTCCCGGTAGTCCGCCAGCCAGATGGTGTATTTGGCCGACAGGGCGGCATGGTCCAGATAGTTGGTAAACCAGTTGGTGTTGGCGTACACCCCCGCCCAGTACCCCGC
>CASDQY010000156.1 GCA_949282975.1 uncultured Oscillospiraceae bacterium
ATATTTCCCCTGGCAGGACAGAATCAAAATGGTGCGCTGCTCTTTTTTTCGGGCTTTTTTGGGCGGGCGTACCGGCAGTTCCAAAAAGGTGTTTCGCTGATACCCCAAACACAGCTTCTGCACCGGGCATTTGTCGCACAACGGCATCCCGTTGGGCAGGCAGACAATGGCCCCCAGTTCCATCAGGCTTTGGGTAAAGTCCCCGCAGCGGCCCACCGGGTAAACCTGCCGCAGTGTTTCGGTAAAGTCCTGCTTGACGGCGTTTTGGGTCACGTCCCGGTGGTCGTCGGTGATCCGGCTCAGCACCCGGAGCACATTGCCGTCTACCGCCGGGGTGGGCTGGTCAAAGGCAATGGAGCAGATGGCGCCGGCGGTGTAGTCCCCGATGCCGGGCAGGGCACGCACCTGTTTCCAGGAGCGGGGAAACGCCCCGCCGTACTGCTCCACCATCACTTTGGAGGCTTTTTGCAGGTTCCGCACCCGGTTGTAGTACCCCAACCCCTCCCAAAGCTTTAACAGTTCCTCTTCCGGACAGTCCGCCAAAGCCTGAATGGAGGGCAGGCGCTGTAAAAACCGGTGATAGTAAGGAATCACCGCCTCCACCCGGGTCTGCTGGAGCATAATTTCGCTGACCCAGATCCGATAGGGGTCTTTATTTTCCCGCCAGGGCAGAATCCGCTGGCAGGTGGAAAACCAGTCCAGCAACGGCCGGACCAGGGCTTGGATTTGACTGGGCATAAACTTCCTCCTGTTCTGAAACACAGTATAACACAAGCCGGAACGGAAAACAAACCAAAAGCAGGAACGCCGAAACAAAGGCTTCCACTTTTGGGGGATGCTCGACTGTAGAAAAACCTTTCTTTACCGTAAATCTTACCCTCTCAGTCCGGGCTCTTCGAGCCCGGCCAGCTCCCCCGTTGGGGGAGCCACTGGTTAAATTGTTTCATATAACCACACTTTTTTACAGAAAAAAAGATTTTTTGTCAATGCCTCTCCCAATGGGAGAGGTGCCGAACGCAGTGAGGCGGAGAGGGTTTCTGCGCTATTGAATTTTTTCAACAAACCAAAAGCAGGAACGCCGAAACGTTCCTGCTTCTTAATTTCTATGGTTTCAAAAGGAATTTTCCTAAGAATTACGCCTTGTTCAGACGGTCTTCCAAAGCGGCCAGCTGGTTGTTCAGTTCCGCAGGCAGCTTGTCGCCGAATTTGGCGTAGAATTCCTTGATGCCGGCCACTTCTTCCTTCCACAGATCCACGTCCACATCCAGCAGACCCTTCACGGTGTCCAGAGTGATGTCGTCCAGGCCTTCGATGTTGATATCTTCCGGCTTGGGTTCATAGCCCAGAGGAGTGACATTGGCGTCCACTTCGCCCTTGCAGCGGGCCACGATCCACATCAGCACCCGCATATTGTCGCCGAAGCCGGGCCAGATGAAATGGCCTTCGTCGTCAGTGCGGAACCAGTTGACATTGAAGATCTTGGGCGCCTTGTCCCCCAGCTTTTCGCCCATTTCCAGCCAGTGTGCAAAGTAATCGCCCATGTGATAGCCGCAGAAGGGCAGCATGGCCATGGGGTCACGGCGGACAACGCCCACAGCGCCGGTAGCCGCAGCCGTGGTTTCGCTGGCCATGGTGGAGCCCACGAATACGCCGTGGTTCCAGTCAAAGGACTGATACACCAGGGGAGCCGTCTTGGCCCGGCGTCCGCCGAAGATCATGGCAGAAATCGGCACGCCGTTGGGATTGTTGAATTCCGGGCTGATGCAGGGGCAGTTTTCTGCCGGAGCAGTGAACCGGGAGTTGGGATGAGCGCCCTTTTCGGTGCTGGTCTTGCCGTTCCAGGGACGGCCCATCCAGTCGATGGCGTTTTCCGGCGGATTCTTGTCCAGACCTTCCCACCAAACGGTGTTGTCGTCCAGATTGTGGGCCACATTGGTGAAGATGGTGTTCTTCTTGGTGGAAGCCAGGGCGTTGGGGTTGCTCTTTTCGTTGGTGCCGGGAGCCACGCCGAAGAAGCCGTTTTCCGGGTTGATAGCGTACAGCCGTCCGTCCTCGCCGGGCTTCAGCCAGGCGATGTCGTCGCCAACGGTCCAAACCTTGTAACCCTGCTTGCGGTAAATTTCCGGAGGTACCAGCATGGCCAGGTTGGTCTTGCCGCAGGCAGAGGGGAAGGCAGCGGTGATATAGGTGACTTCGCCCTGAGGATTTTCCAGGCCCAGGATCAGCATATGTTCTGCCATCCAGCCTTCGTTCTTGCCCTGGTAGGAAGCAATCCGCAGCGCAAAGCACTTTTTGCCCAGCAGCACGTTTCCGCCGTAAGCGGAGTTAATGCTCCAGATGGTGTTGTCTTCCGGGAACTGAACAATGTAGCGGTTTTCCGGATCCACATTGGCCTTGGAATGCAGGCCCCGTACAAAGTCATTGCTGGTCTCGCCCAGATTTTCAAAGGCCTGGGCGCCCATCCGGGTCATAATGTCCATATTCAGAACCACGTAGATGGAGTCGGTCAGCTCCACGCCAACCTTTGCCAAAGGAGAACCGATGGGACCCATGGAATAGGGAATGACGTACATGGTCCGTCCCTTCATAACACCATCATACATGGGGGTCAGTTTGGCATACATCTCTTTGGGGTCACACCAATTGTTGGTGGGACCTGCGTCCTCTTCCTTGCGGGAGCAGATGAAGGTGCGTCCCTCCACACGAGCCACATCGTTGGGCTGGGTGCGGTGCAGCAGGCAGCCGGGAAGCTTTTCCTCGTTGAGGGCTTCCATCTCGCCGGTCGCCAGAGCTTCGTCACGGAGAGCCTGAAGCTGCGCTTCGCTTCCGTCGATCCACTCCACCTTATCCGGCTTGCAGAGAGCTACCATTTCATCTACCCATTTGAGAACATTTTGGTTATTCGTCAGCATGGTACCTTAACTCCTTTTCAATCGGTATCTCGCAAAATCAGGATTTGCGTACTCCCTTATTATAGACAATTTGCAGGAAAGAATCAATCCTTCTCTGCCAGAATTTTCATTTTGGAAACATTTTGCTCACATTCATGCAGGGAAAACCGGTTTTTCCCGGAAGTTTCCCAGATGGGAAGGTGAATTTTGCAGGATGAGAGGGGTTGACTTGCAAAATGAAGGCCGTGGAACAATGGCAAATGAGGGCTGTACACCGGTTTGACACCAATTTACACCGAACCATAGAAAGAACTTAAGGGACACGAAAGCCAAAGCGGACTTTTCCAGTTGCCATTTGAAATATTTCTGTGATCGACTATAATGATAACTGTATGCGGCCCCACCAAACGGCTTTGCAGAACACGGAAAGAAAAAGAGGAAAGGCAGGAATCAAGCAATGAATCCACCGCAAAAAATCATTCTGGAGGGAAAGCAAATCCTCCGTTTCTCCTGCGCAGAAACAAACGCTCCGGTAGTTTACCTTCACACCTATCAAGAGGAGGGAACGGCGGTGCTTGCCCAATGCGAAGGGCTGAATTGCCCTCCCTTCCATCTGGTTTCCGTTTCAGGGCTGCGGTGGGAGGAAGAATTGTCTCCCTGGCCCCACCCGCCGGTGCTGTCCAACCGGGATCACTTTACCGGCGAAGCGGAAGACTATGCCGCCTGCCTCACCGAAAAAATCCTTCCTTGGGCGGAAAAGCAGCTTTCACCCTCCTGCCGGATTTTAGCAGGTTATTCCATGGGCGGCCTCTTTGCCTTATATGCGCCCTTTGTCACCGGTGCTTTTTCCAAAGTAGCCGCTGTTTCCGGTTCGGTGTGGTACCCCGGATTTGTGCCCTATGTGCAGTCTCATCAAACCGTGAAGCCCCTTCAGGCCGTTTACCTTTCCCTGGGCAAACTGGAACCCCGCACACGAAACCGGTACCTGCGGCAGACGGAAGCCTGCATGCAGGCGCTTTTAGACCATTACCGCCAGCAATCCATCCCCGCTGTTTTTGAAAGCAATCCCGGCAACCATTTCCAGGATGCGCCCCTGCGCATCGCCAAAGGCATTGCCTGGATGCTGAACAACGCCCGATAAAGACAAACGCAAAACGAGCCTTCCTCCGAAAGGCTCGTTTTTAGTCGCATTTGTTTGGTTTTTGGAATTACGCTGCAAAATTGCCGGTATAGAGTTGGTAATACTTGCCCTTGGCGGCAATGAGTTCGTCGTGGGTGCCCCGTTCGATGATACGGCCCTGTTCCATCACAATGATGCAGTCGGAGTTCTTTACCGTCGACAGCCGATGAGCGATCACAAAGGTGGTGCGCCCCTTCATCAGGGCGTCCATGCCGTCCTGGACCAGCTTTTCGGTGTGGGTGTCGATGGAGGAAGTGGCCTCGTCCAAAATCAGTGCAGGAGGATCGGCCACCGCCGCCCGGGCAATGGCCAGCAGCTGTCTCTGGCCCTGGCTCAGGTTGGCGCCGTCGCCGGTGAGCATGGTCTGATATCCGTCGGGCAGACGGCGGATAAAGCTGTCGGCGTTGGCCAGTTTAGCGGCTTTGATGCAGTCCTCGTCGGTTGCGTCCAGCTTGCCGTAACGGATGTTGTCCATCACAGTGCCGGTAAACAGGTGGGTGTCCTGAAGCACAATGCCCAGGCTCCGGCGAAGGTCCGCCTTTTTGATTTTATTGATGTTGATACCGTCATAACGGATTTTGCCGTCGGCAATGTCGTAGAACCGGTTGATCAGGTTGGTGATGGTGGTTTTGCCGGCGCCGGTGGCGCCCACAAAAGCAATCTTCTGGCCGGGTTTGGCGTAAAGGCTGATGTCGTGAAGCACCATCTTATCTTCGTTATAGCCAAAGTCCACATGATCCAGCACCACGCCGCCTTCCAGCTTGGTATAGGTAACGGTGCCGCTGGCCTTGTGGGGATGTTTCCAGGCCCAAAGGTTGGTGCGGGTGGGGGATTCGGTGATCTTGCCGTTTTCGTCTTCGATGGCATTGACCAGTTCCACATAGCCGTTGTCCACTTCCGGGGTTTGATCCATCAGTTCAAAGACACGCTGGGCACCGGCGGCGGCATTGACCACAAAGTTCACCTGCTGGCTGACCTGGGTGATGGGGTTGGTGAAGCTTCGGTTCAACCCCACAAAGGTAACCACCGTACCGATGGTAACGCCGGCCAATTCGTTGATGCCCAAAATGGCGCCGACGATAGCAACTAACGCATAACTGACCCAGCCGATATTGGCGTTCACCGGCATCAGCAGATTGGCGTAGCTGTTGGCCTTTGTAGTGCTGTTGCGAAGTTTTTCGTTGACCTTGTGAAAATCTTCTTTGGCGGCTTCTTCGTGGCAGAACACCTTCACAACCTTCTGCCCGTCCAGCATCTCTTCAATAAAGCCGTCCACTGCGCCCAAATCCTGCTGCTGGTGCACATAGTACCGGCCGGACAGCTTGGAAAATTTCGAGGTGACCCACAGCATCACCGCCGCCGTCAGCAGGGAGATCACCGTCAAAGCAGGGTTGAGGATGATCATGGTGATAAAGGTAGCAACCATGGTAATCACGGAATTGATGATCTGGGGAATGCTTTGGCTGAGGAGCTGGCGCAGGGTGTCCACGTCGTTGGTGTACACCGACATAATATCCCCGTGGGCATGGGTGTCAAAATATTTGATGGGCAGGGATTCCATCTTTGCAAACAGATCGTCCCGCAGATGCCGCATGGTTCCCTGGCTGACATTGACCATGATCCGGTTATAGGTAAAGGCGGTAACCACACCCAGAGCCATAATGCAGGCCAAACGAACCAGATCGGATGCCAGGCCGCTGAAATCGGTGGAACCGCTTTCAATCATGGGGGTGATGTAATCGTCAATGAGGGTTTGGGGGAAGGTTGCCCCCACCACCGTGGCAATGGCGGTAATCAGGATGCAGAGAACCACCAGCAAAAACTGAAATTTATAGTAGTGAAGCATGTAGCGGATCGTCCGGCTGATCAGGGCGGAAGCCGTAGCCATCCGTGCTTTGGACTTTTTCTTGCTCATAAACTCGTTTTCCTCCTTCCTGCTTATGCCGGCTGGTCGAAATCGCCGCCGCCCTTGATCTGAGCCTGGTAAATCTCCTGGTAGATGGGGTTGGTTTTCAGTAAGTTTTCATGGGTGTCAAAGGCATTGACCTTGCCGTCGTCCATCACCAAAATCCGATCGGCGTTTTCCACGCTGGAAATCCGCTGGGCAATGATGATCTTGGTGGTGCCGGGGATTTTTTGAGCAAAGGCCTCCCGAATCTTGGCGTCGGTAGCGGTGTCCACAGCGCTGGTGGAGTCATCCAAAATCAGAATCTTCGGCTTTTTCAGCAGGGCCCGGGCAATGCACAGCCGCTGCTTCTGGCCGCCGGAAACGTTGGAACCCCCACGCTCGATTTTGGTGCGGTAACCCTTGGGCATCCGGTCAATGAACTCATCGGCGCAGGCCGCCTTGCAGGCCTCCACACATTCTTCCTCGGTGGCGTCAGGGTTGCCCCAGCGCAGATTGTCCAGGATGCTGCCGGAAAACAGGGTATTTTTCTGCAGCACCACTGAAACCTGGTTGCGCAAAACCTCGGTGTCGTACTGCCTTACGTCCACCCCGCCTACGCAAACAGAACCGTCGTTGACGTCATACAACCGGCAGATCAAATTCACCAGGCTGCTTTTGCCGGAACCGGTGCCGCCGATGACCCCGATGGTCTCGCCGCTGTTGATGTGCAGATCAATGTCGGACAGGGCATATTTTCCGCTGCCCTGGTTGTAAGCGAAGTTCACATGGTTGAAATCAATGCTGCCGTCGGCCACCTGCTCCACCGGGTGTTCCGGCTCTTTCAGATCCGGGATTTCGCCCAGCACTTCGCTGATCCGGCGGATGCTGGCCATGGACATACTGATCATAACCACGATCATGGAAAGCATCATCAAGCTCATAAGCAGAGCCATAATGTAGCTGAACAGGCTGGTCAAATCGCCGGTGGTCAAGGTTCCGCCCACAATAAACTGAGCGCCGAACCAGGAAACCGAGATGATGCAGAAATACACCGCCACCATCATGGCCGGGTTGTTGAAGGCCAGCAGGCCTTCGGCTTTCACAAAAAGCTTATAGAGCACCTGGGAAGCCTTGGAGAACTTTTTGTTTTCGTAGTCCTCCCGAACAAAGGCCTTTACCACCCGAATGGCGGTGACATTTTCCTGAACGCTGGCGTTCAAATCATCGTAGCGGTGGAACACTTCGTTGAAGATCTTCAGGGTCACCACCATAATTGCCCCAATGACGATGATCAAAAAGGCGGCAGCCATCAAAAACATCAGGCTGAGCTGCACGTTGATGAACAGGCACATCAGAAAACTGAAAATCAGGTTCAAAGGCGCCCGCACCGCCACCCGGATGATCATCATATAAGCGTTCTGCACGTTGGTGATGTCGGTGGTCATTCGGGTCACCAGACCGGGAACGCTGAACTTGTCAATGTTGGAAAAGGAAAAGGTCTGGATTTTGGCGTAAATGGCTTCCCGCAAATTGGCGGAAAGGCCGGCGGCGGCGCTGGCGGAAGCTTTTCCGGCCAGAGCGCCGAAGCACAAGCTCAGCAGGGCCATCACCACAATCAGGATGCCGTATTGGTAAACCACCGGCAGATTGCTTGCCTGAAGGCCCTGGTCAATGATAATAGCGGTGACAAAGGGCATCAGGATTTCCATGATCACTTCCAAAGTGGTCATGCCGATGCAGAGAAAGGTATCCCGCTTATACTGTTTGAGCTGCTGCAAAATCTTTCTCACGTTGAAATTCCTCCTGTCTGTTTTGGGGTTGTTCCAGTTCGGTAAACGCTTTCAAAAGTTTCTGTTCCAACTTCCAAAGCTGGTCCTTTTCGCCGGGATCCAAAACGCCGCAGATCTCCGCCTCCATCTCACTGGCTTTTTGCAGAAATTCCCCTTTTCTGGCCATCAGTTTTGGTGTGGGAAGCACCTTCTTTTTTCGGATATCCCCTGGATTTTCCTGAAAGCAAAGGTATCCTTTCTCCCGCAGCTTTTTCATCAGCACCGACAATGTGGGCTTGGAAACGCCGATCTCCCGGCCCAATTCCGTCAGATAGGTTCCCTGCCCATGGTGGCGCAAAATGTATACCAAAAGATAATACTGCACCCCGCTGACATCCTCTCCACGCAGCCGCTGTTCCAACTGCGCTGTAAGCTGCAAATTTACTTTTTTGATTAAAAAGATCAATTCCTCCGCTCTGAATTCTTCTGCCATGCTACCGAACCACCTCCTTTTGGGCATACCCCATTTGTTTTTTGCCGAACAGTTTGTCTCCTTATTTTCTCCACAGACAAATTGTAGCACGGCTGCAACCAAAAGGGAAATTCAAAATTCTTATTTCCTATAAAAAACTTTTATAGTAGAAGATTAAAATTATTTCCCGGCTCCTCTTTTTCAAAAATGCAATTTTTATAAAACACTTTGTTTCGAAATACAAAACCGGATAATTTGCTTTTTTGTTTCGGATCATCGGGAATTCCCCTTGCTTCCACACCGGGAATGGGGTATAATCTTCCATAAAGGTATTTTATTGTTTTCAACTCTGTTTTTTGGAAACCCGGAAAGGAGGAACCATATGAACACCGTGCAGCTGGAATGTTTTATGGCGGTGGCGGAGCATTTGAATTTTTCCAAAGCTTCTCAGGTATTGAAGCTGACCCAGCCGGCGGTGAGCCATCAGATTCAAACTCTGGAAGAAGAACTGGAAGTGAAACTGTTTGTGCGCACCAGCCGAAGCGTCTCCCTCACACAGGAAGGAATGTTGTTTCTGGCCGACGCCCAGTTGATTTTACGGACCGCCCTTTCCGCTAAGGAACGGCTGGGGCGGCAGGTGCGGATGGCTCCCTTTGAGCTGGGATGCCACAACCACATGGAGGTAAACCTTCTCCCGCCGGTGCTGAAGCCGTTGGTAGAGGCCTTTCCCCTGCTGCGCCCGTCCATCCATCTGATCCCTTTTCCCTCCCTGCTCAACCAGGTGGAAAACAACCAGATTCACGTTGCCCTGGGGGTTGAGGAGGCGCCGGGGAAAACCTCGCTGTTCTTCAAACCGCTTTTTTCCGCTTCGGTAGCCTGTATCTGCGTCCCGGACCATCCCCTGGCCCGATTTGAATCCCTGGTGCAAAACCAACTGGCGGGAAGTTTCGTGGCCTGCTCCCCCCGGCAGATTGCGGATTCCATCTTCACCCTGCAAAATCAAATCCTCACCCGCCTTCCCCCGGAACAGCGCTTCTTCACCGAAACCATCGACAGTGTCCTGGCGTTGGTAAAGGCCGGGCTGGGCTACACCCTTTACCCCGATATCCCCCAGGTGCGGGAGCCGGGATTGTGCTATATCTCCGTGACCGATTTGCCAAAAATCACCTTCGGGGTTTACTGCCCCCAAGACCACAGCCACCCGGTGCTGAAACGGTTCCTCTCCCTTTTCGCTCAATGTTTTCCGGGGGAGAGCACAATCTGAAGCAGGACAAAAAAATCGGAGGCCGGAACCAAAATGGTTCCGGCCTCTTTCGCTCATAAGGAGTACTCGTCCAATCCGATTCTTTGCGCCAAAGATGGGGGAGGCGCAATTTATCACAGTCAAAGACGAACTTAAAACAGCAGGCTTCTCTTACAAATCAACGCCGTTTCCCAGCTCATCCTCAAAGATCACCCGCTTGCGCTTTAAGGTGGAGCCTTTGATGCGCCATTTGCCGTCCAGCTTTTCGTACTCATCGTAGTAGTAGCCATATCCCGCCGTAGCGATCACGCCGGGAAGGAGCAGGCGGTCGGAAAAGGGGATGATCCCTTTTGCCGTGGTGTCGGAGAGGATCTCGATCTCTCCGGTATTGCCCATATGGCAGCTTTGCAGCGCCGGGGGCAGCCCGGCAATGATTCCCTGCACCACTTCCTCACGGCCCCGGGCAACCGGAGCAATGGGAAAGCCGGGATATTGCCCCTTGATGGGGTCTTTGACCGCATCCTGAGAATCGAACCAGGCATCCGGCGTAAACAGCTCTTCCAACTGATCAAATTCTTTGGCGTCGATCACACGAAAATACTTGGGGCGAAGCTGGCGGATCTCTTCTATGGCCAGCAATTTTTCAAGGTCGGTCATAACGTTTTCCCTCCTGTTTTTATTCCATGACCCGGATGGCATGATAGCCTTCATGCACGGCGGTAAGGATCTTCCGGGGGCCTACGGCGTCGCCGATCACGGTAACGTTCTCGTAATTGTCCTCCAGCAAGTCCTCCAACTGATCGTTGGCTTTAAAGCCCGCTGCATTGAAAATGGTATCGCAGGAAACAGTAACGGTTTCCCCGTCCTTTTCATAGGTCACGCTGTCGGGGGTAATGTTGGTGACTTTGGCATTGGCCGCCACCTTTACTCCACGATCCTTCACCATGTTGCGCAGCTGCTGATCGTTGTTCAGGCAGTGTGCGGCGGTGTAGAGGATATCCGGCAGCATTTCCACAATGGTAACTTCCTCAGCGTTGGGGGCAATATCGCAGGCAGCTTCGGTACCGGCCAGCCCGCCGCCGATAATGACTACCTTTTTGCCTGCTCCAACCTTGTGGGTAAGGTAATCAGACACCAAAGCAGCATGTTCAATGCCGGGGATGGGAGGAACCGCAGGGGAAGCGCCGGCCGCCAGGATCACTTTGTCATAGCTGCCGCCCAGCACATTGTCCGGCGTGGCTTCCTTGTTGTAGCAGATCTTCACCCCCAGTTTTTCGCACTGGGTCTTCATGTACTGAATCAGCTTAATAATGTCCGCCTTGAAGTCCGGGCCGCCGGCAGGCCAGAGGGTGCCGCCCAACCGGTCGGATTTTTCCCAAAGCTCCACATCCCAGCCACGCTGCCGGGCGGTAATGGCTGCGCTCATGCCGCCGGGGCCGCCGCCAATGACCAGAATGGACTTTTTAGAGCCGTCCGGTTTGGGCAGGGCATAGTCCTTTTCCGCATAGCAGGTGGGATTCACGGCGCAGTAATAGTGCTTGCCGGAAAAACCGGCCAGCAGGCATTCGTTGCAGCCGATGCAGGGGCGGATGTCCTCATACCGGCCTTCCTTCATCTTGGTGGGCCAATAGGGATCGGCCAGCATCTCGTGGGCCAGGCCCAGGTAATCCAGGGTTTCATCCGCAATGACCTGCTTGGCCAGATCGGGATCATAAAGCTTGCCGTCGCCCAGCACCGGAATGCTCACAGCATCCTTAATGGCCCGCTGAACGTCCAGCTTATGGCCGGGCTTGGAATAGATGGTGGTGATGGCCTGGTACCATTCTTCGTAACAGCCGGTGTCCACATGCAGAGCGGTGATGCCGCTCTTTTCCAGGATCTTGGCCATTTCAATGCCTTCGTCCAGGGTGCGGAAGCCCTCCACCCGCTGGTCCGGCGTGAACTTCACCAGAATGGGGAAATCCTTGGGGACGTTCTTTTGAATGGCCTGGATACATTCCAAGGTAAAGCGCATCCGGTTTTCCAGGCTGCCGCCGTATTCATCGGTGCGGTTGTTCCACTGCTTAGACTGGAACTGATCCAACAGATAGCCGCCGTAAGCGTGAAGTTCCACGGCGTCGGCCCCGGCGTTAATTGCCAGGCTGGCAGAATAGCCCACCTTCTCCACCAGATAATGGATGTCCTCCACCGCAAAGGGCTTGCAGATCAGGTCCGGGAACCAGAAGGCCCCTACCGAACCGGCGGAATAGGGCGGAGTGAAGGGATCGGTAAACTGCTGCCGGCCCAGACCGGGGGAAAGCTGGACGCAGACCTTGGCGCCGTAATTGTGGCAGCGCTCAATGAGCATATTCAACCGCTCCACATGGTGGAAGTTGGACAGCTCCGTGCAGGGCCGGGGTTCGTACTTGGTGGAGACTACGTTGGCCCCGGTGATGATCAGCCCGACGCCGCCCTTGGCCCGCTCCATGAAATAGTTGATGCCGTCGATGCAGTAAGCGCCGTCGGCTTCGCCGGTGGTTCCCATGGGGGACATGAAAATCCGGTTTTTCAGTTTCATGGTGCCCAGCCGGGTTTTGTCAAACAATCCGTGCATAGTAACACTCCTTTGCCATAATTTTTTGATTGTCTGCTTTTTCGGGAGATTCTCCCTATCAACCAAAAATATTATACCGCTGTTGAAAGATTCTGTCAATATAGAACAAATTTCTTAGATATATAAGTTTTATAAAGGAAAAACGGAATCAAATAGAAGCCTTTTTCAGGCAGATTCCGTAAACCCTCCGATTGGATCACCGGCCTGCAATGTTGCTTCCGTGGGCAAAGGCAGGCAGCGTCTGTGATTTTTGAATTTGACGTTCAGACAGAAAAAAGCCCCGGCAAGCGGGGCATCAGTTTGTTAAAAAGTATTTTGAAATGTTCTTCGTCGCTTTTTATGCCCCCTCCGGATTGCCTGCAATCGACATCCTCCCCATAGTGGAGGATAGAAAAAAGGAACGCCGGGACAAAGGCTTCCCCCCTGGGGGGAAGCTGTCGCTGCAGGCGACGGATGAGGGGAAAAGGAAAATGTTCCATTGGCATAAATCATGACGTACAGCAAAACGTCATCCCGCAAAATCCCGGTCAATAGGCCAACTTGGCATAGCATTCAAATCGCTTTTGGCAGTATGGCCCGCCAAAAATTCGTAATACCCCTGGGCGGCAATCATGGCGGCGTTATCTCCGCAGTAGCAAAGGGGCGGGGCAATCAGACGGCAGCCTGCTTTTTCACATTCCTCCTCCATGCGGGAGCGAATGCCGCTGTTGGCGCTGACCCCTCCTGCCAGGACAATGGTCTTGTACCCTGTCTCGGCCGCTGCCGCCATCAGCCGGGGGGCAATCATGTCGCAGACCGCCTGCTGAAAAGCGGCGGCAGCGTCGTTCACCGAAAGGGATTCCCCTTTCTGCTTGGCGTTGTGGGACAGGTTAATCATAGCGGTTTTCAGCCCGGAAAAGGAAAAATCAAAGGGGCTGCCCTCCACCTTGGGGCGGGGCAGATGGTACACGGTGGGGTCCCCCTTTTGGGCGGCGGCGTCCATCTCTACCCCGGCAGGGTAAGAAAACCCCAGCACCCGGCCCGCTTTGTCATAGGCTTCCCCTACGGCGTCATCCCGGGTGCGGCCGATGATGCGGTAGCGGGTATAATCCTGCACCTCCACAATATGGCTGTGGCTGCCGGACATAATCATGCAGAGGAACGGGGGCGTTACCCTTCCGTCAATGTAATTGGCGGCCACATGCCCCCGGATATGATGGACGGGAATCAACGGTTTATCCGCCGCCATGGCAAGGCCCTTGGCAAAGTTCACCCCCACCAGCAAAGCCCCGATCCATCCCGGGGCGGTGGTAACGGCAATGCCGTCCAGATCCGCCAGGCTGCATCCCGCCTCTTTGAGCGCCAATTCTGTCACCTGGGAAATGGCTTCGCAGTGCCGGCGGGAAGCGATCTCCGGCACCACTCCGCCGTACAGCCGGTGCTCCTCCACCTGGCTGTCCACAATGTTGGAGAGCACTTTGGTTCCGTCTTCCACCACCGCAGCGGCGGTTTCATCGCAGGAGCTTTCAATCCCCAGCAGCTTCATCTTCCTTGTCCTCCTCTTGCAAAGGTTTGTCCAGCAGCAGGGCATCCTCCACCGGAGCAGTATAATAATTTTTTCGCCGCCCCACCTGGGCAAATCCGTTTTCCAGATAAAAATCAAGGGCGGCCCGGTTGGACTGACGCACCTCCAGTTGAATGGCGGCGCAGTCCCCGGCTTGGGCAATCCGGCTCAGCGCCAGCAGCAAAGCGTTGCCCCCGCCCCGGCGGCGATAGCCGGGCAGGACGGCGATATTATTCAGTTCGCACAGCCCGAACCGGCATTCTCCATCCACAAACCCCACCGGCTTTCCCTCCTGCCAGAGCGCCAGCAAAACAGCATCGGGGTCCTCCAGCCGGGCGGCAAAGGTTTCCTTTTTCCAGCAGGGGGAGATGCAGGCGGAAAAAACGGCGTATACCTCATCCAAACAATCCTGCGTTACCGGACGAATGTCCCAGGCATTCATGGGTTCACCAGCTTTTCCAGCTTTTCTTTCAGTTCATCCCGGCAGCGGCGGTAGGTGTCCAGATCCTGTCCGAAGGGGTCGGAAACATCCAGGGAAGCCACTTTGTCCCCCACCAACGGCATCCCGCCCACCAGGGTTCGGGCCTGGGTGGGGGTCATGACGAAAATCCGGTGGGCCTCTTTTAACAGAAAAGGGGTCACCTGGCGGGAGCGGTGGCCGGACAGGTCAATCCCCCATTCCTTCATGGCCGCCACGGCGTTGGGATTGGCGGGCAGGCCGTCGATGGCTTGCAGCCCGGCGCTGATGACTCCGGAGGAAGTGTCTCCTTTTTCTTTTAAGATTTGCTGCAAAATCGCCGCCGCCATAGGGCTGCGGCAGGTGTTGCCGGTGCAGAGAACGAGATAGTTCATAGAAACTTCCTTTCGTAATAAAAACCTTGGTATGACAGAAAGAGCCTTTGGCATCGCCAAAGCAAGGATGCAAGCGATCAGGTCAGACAAATCTTTCCCTCAAGGGAAAGGCCTGCTTGTGGAAAAAGTGTTTTGCAATCTCCTTCGTTGCTTTTTGCGCAAACCCCTCTGCGGATTGCTTGCAATCAGCCTTACCCCATAAAAGAGGAAGAAAGGGACAAAGGCTTCCCCCTGGGGGGAAGCTGTCGCCGCAGGCGGCTGATGAGGGGAAAAGAGATTTTTCACCGGCACAAACTATGACGTACCGCAAAAATTGTCTGCTGAATTTTCCTGAGACGAAATCGATTCATTCATACTGCCGCCTCAACCTTTCGCTTCCAGCCAATTCTCCCCGCTGTGAACATCCACCTCCAGCTTCACCTTCAGGTCGGCGGCGTGCTCCATCTCTTCTTTGAGCAGGGCTTTTACCTGCTCCTCTTCCTGGGGCGGGCACTCCACAATCAATTCGTCGTGGACCTGTAAAATCAGCCGAGCCTGCAGGTTTTCCCAGGCCAGCCGCCGGTGCACCCGCACCATAGCCAGCTTGATGATGTCCGCCGCCGTTCCCTGAATGGGGGTGTTTAAAGCAATGCGCTTCGCCCCTTCCCGCACGTTGCGGTTGGAGGAATGGATGTCCCCTAAATCCCGGCGGCGGTGATAGAGGGTTTCCACATAGCCGTGCTCTTTGGCAAACTCCACAATGTCGGTCATATACCTGCCCACCCCGGAAAAGTTTTCCAGATAGGCGTCGATATACGCCTTGGCCTGGGGCACCGACACATGAATGTCCTGGCTGAGGGAAAAGGCGCTGATGCCGTAGACAATGCCGAAATTGATGGCCTTGGCGCTGCTTCTCTGCTGAGAAGTCACCTGGCTCAGAGGAATCCCCAGCACCTGAGAAGCGGTTTTCCGGTGGATGTCCTCTCCGTCCCGGAACGCCTGCAGCATATGGGCGTCGTCGGCAATGTGGGCCAAAAGCCGCAGTTCAATCTGGGAGTAGTCGGCGTCTACCAGCACCCAGCCTTGCCGGGGCACAAAGAATTCCCTTAGCCGGCTGCCCTGCGGGGTGCGGACCGGAATGTTCTGAACGTTTGGCTCGGTGGAGCTGATCCGCCCGGTGCGGGTTTCGGTCTGGTTAAAGGTAGAATGCACCCTGCCGTCAGCGCCGATGACCTTCAAAAGCCCGGTGGTGTAGGTGGAGGTCAGTTTGGTGAGTTTCCGGTAGTCCAGCAGCGCCTGGACAATGGGGTGGTTGCCCCGCAGACGTTCCAGCACCTCGGCAGAGGTGGAATACCCGGTTTTGGTCTTTTTCAGAGGAGGCAGCCCCAGTTCTTCAAACAGCACCTTCCCCAGTTCTTTGGTGGAGTTGGGATTGAATTCATGACCTGCATAGGCAAATAGCTTTGCTTTGAGTTCCTCCGCCTGGGCGGAAAGTTCCCTGCCGTATTCTTCCAGGGCTTTGGCGTCCACCCCGAACCCGTCCTGTTCCATTTCCGCCAGCACCCGGCAGAGGGGCAGCTCGATTTCGGTAAGCAGAAATCCCATTTCCTGCTCCTGCACCAGTTGTTCCAGCGCCGGGCAGAGATAGGGCAGAATGGCCATGTCCCGGCCTTCTTCCGGCCCGACAAATTCCAGATGGGGGAGATACTTCACCGCAAGCTGGCCGATCTCATATCCCTTGGAGGAAACGCTGAGCAGATAGGCCGCCAACTCCCCGTCCCAAACGGTGTCCAGGGGCTTTCCCAGGCTTCGGGCCAGCTTATAGCTGGATTTGGCTTTAAAAGTGCGCTTGGGCTTGCTGCTGTCCAACACCAGGGCTTCAAACGCCTGGGGGGCCGTGAGAGAAAAAGAATAGACGCACCCCTTCCCCCATACCAGCAGCCCGGTATCGGTGAGAAGATAATCCACTCTATCCAGCCCGGCCAAATCCTTTTGGGCCGCTTCCAACGATTCCGGGGGCGCCATGGTGTACTGGATGCGGTTGGTCTGCTCTGCCGGAGCGGCGGTGTACTCCCCCTGCTCCAGCCCGAATTTGGGCAGCATGGAAAACAGTTCCAGCCCGGTGAGCAGCCGGTACAGTTCTTCCCGGTTCTCCGGTTTTTGCTCATAGGCGGCAGGATCCTGTTCCACCGGGGCGGTTCGGCAGATGGTCCCCAGTTCCCGGCTGAGATAGGCGGATTCCTTCCCTTCGCCGAGCAATTTTTTTACCCGTGGGGTGAGCTGCGCCTCTTCCAGATGCTCATAAAGATTTTCCAGGCTGCCGAACTGCTGGATCAAGCTGACGGCGGTCTTTTCCCCAATGCCCTTGACCCCGGGAATATTGTCGCTGGTATCCCCCATAAGGGCCTTGATTTCAATCATCTGCTCGGGGTCCACCCCATAGTCCTCCCGGATTTTTTCCGGGGTATAGGGAATTTGCTCCTTGGTTTTTACCAGACAGACGGTGGTGGCCCGGCTGACCAGCTGGAAGCTGTCCCGGTCCCCGGTGGCGATGACGCAGCTTCCCCCCTGCTTTTCGCAAAGCCGGGAGAGGGTGCCCAACAAATCGTCCGCCTCGTAGCCGTCCATCTCCACAATCGCATAACCCAAGGCAGAGAGAATGTCCTTCAAAGGCTGCATCTGGCAGAACAGCTCCTGGGGCATTCCCTTGCGGTTGGCCTTGTACTGATGGTATTTCTCATGGCGGAAGGTGGGGGCGTGGCGGTCAAAGGTAAAGACAATCTGTTCCGGCGCCCAATCCTTTTTCAGCTTCAGCAGAATATTTAAAAAGCCGAAGATTGCGTTGGTGGGCTGTCCGGATTTGGTAGACAAAGCCCGCACGCCGAAAAAGGCCCGGTTGATGATGCTGTTGCCGTCAATGGCCAGAAGTTTCATAGTAAAATCCTTTCTCCGCCCCGGTTGACACAGCCAATCCTCTGCGCTGATTGGCTTGACTCCCCTTTGTCCGCCGGTCAAACATGGGCGGCGCCTTGCTATGCAAGGATCAGGGGGACTCGATTCTGAGAATTGCGGTACCGGCGATTCTGAACTTGACAATCTAAAGAAATTGGGTATAATGGTTTCGCTGCGCCGGGCCAGCGTTGTTTTCTGATCGGGCGCCGAATCACCGGACTTGCCAATGATCCTGCGGAACAAAACGATTCCGAACCGGTTTCCATTCCGGCAACGCAGGAACCGTAATGATTGGCTTTGCTAATCATGATACCATGAAAAATCCATTGGGTTTCCACTGATTTTCGCCGCCAGGCGAAATGCCGCCTTTGCTTTTCGGCGGCAAAGTGGGAACCGTAATGATTGCCTCCGGCAATCATTATATCACACCCCCGGCCTTCTACGCAAGAAAGCGTGCGCCCAGGCCACGGAAATCAATTTTCAAGAGAACCCATGGGATTTCTTAGGAGTCACGCAATGGGTACGACAGTATTCCCCTTAGGGAAGATGTGAATGAATCGAGACAAAGCCTTCCCCTTGAGGGGAAGGTGGGCAAGCGCAGCTTGCTCGGATGAGGTGGAAAGGAAAAAGTTTCCGTCTACAAAAAAGCATTTGCAAACCGGCCACCTCATCAGTCAGCTCACGCTGACAGCAGATGCGACTGTGTCGCATCGCCCCTACAAGGGGAAGCCAGAACTGCGCCTTTTTCTGCCTAGGATAAAATCTCAAAATTGATTTCCGTGCGCCCAGGCGCTGCCCGGGGCAAAAACCGGTCACACCGCCCCTGCGCAAAAGGGGCGTGGAAGGAGAAAATTTATGAAAGACTTGTCCCTATTTGGATACACCCTTCCCCGCACCGCCATGCTGGCCCCCATGGCAGGCATTGCCGACCGGGCCTACCGCCAGCTCTGCAAACGCTACGGCGCCGTGCTGGTGGTGGGGGAAATGGCTTCGGTAAAAGGGCTTTGCTATTCCGATCGGAAAACCGCCGAGCTGCTCACCTGCACCCAGGAGGAATTTCCCATGGGGGTGCAGCTGTTTGGGGACGATCCCGCCTTTTTTGCAAAGGCTGCCAAAATTGCCGCCGCCTACCACCCCGCCTTCATCGACATCAACATGGGCTGCCCGGTGCATAAAGTGGTGAGCACCGGGGCGGGAAGCCGGCTGATGACCACCCCCCAAAAGGCGGCCCAAATCGTCCGGGCCTGCGTCGAGGCGGTGGATCTGCCCATTACGGTGAAGATGCGCAAGGGCTATGACGCTCAGGACGCCAACGCCCCTGAGCTGGCCCGGCTCTGTGAAGCAGAGGGAGCCGCCGCCATCACAATACACGGCCGCACCAAGGCCCAGCTTTATCAGCCGGGCGCCGATTGGGAGATCATTCGCAAGGTCAAGCAGGCGGTGTCCATTCCCGTCATCGGCAACGGCGATGTGATGAGCGCCAAGGACGCCCAGGCCATGTACCGCCAAACCGGCTGCGACCTGGTGGCTGTGGCTCGGGGCAGTTACGGCCGCCCCTGGATTTTTTCACAGATCACCCAGTATCTGAATACCGGCACCCTTCCCTCGGAGCCTTCTCCGGAAGAAAAAATGGAGGTCATGCTGGAACACCTCTCCCTTATCTGTCAATACAAAGGGGAGCGGGCGGGAATGCGGGAAGGGCGCAAAATTGCCGGATTTTATGTCAAGGGATTGGCCCAGGCCAGCCGGTTCCGGGGAAAATGCGGCAGCCTGTCCACCCTGGAAGACGCCAAAGCTTTGGCCCGGGAGGTTCTCACCGTCCAAAAAGAGGAACCCTTGGAAGAATAACTGCATAGGATGGAATGTCCTTACCAAACAATCCCCGGGGCCGTGCAAACGGCCCATAAAATAGAAAAAGCCCCTTGTCGGTACATTTCCGGCAAGGGGAAATTTGTTTTAATGAAAAGTGAAAAATGAATCGTGAATAATTGTGGTTGATTCTCCCTGCGGTCCAATCTTCCATTGGAAAAATAAGAAAGATTGTCTGTCCAAAAAGGCTTCCGGCAGCGAAACAATCCTATTTTTTGCGTTTCATTTTCAGTTTCCACTCAAAAGCCGACAAAAGAACTCCGAAAAATCTCCTCTTATAAAGGGAAGAGAGTTGACCAACAGGCAACTCTCAACTATAATTATTCATTATTCACTATTCATTTCATAATTTCCCATTCACGCCCTCCACGGATTCCCCTGGTCCGGGTCGGTTGGGTCCCAGCCACGATTGGGGCTGTCCGCCGAAATGGTCTGGGCCGTGGGGCGGCCCAGGGGATCCCCCATGGCCGGGCCGTTGGAGAGGGTGACAATGGTGCCCGAGGGGCAGTTCTGGTAAATCCAAAGACTGTCCGCCACCGTCAGCCGGATGCAGCCATGGGAGGCAGTGGTGCCCAGCTTGTTGTACTCCTCATACTGTAAGCTGTCCACGCTCTGGCGGGTGTAGGGCACCGAATGGAACAGGATGCGCCCGGTAATCCGGGTGGCATACTGGCCGTACACATCCCCCACCAGATACCGCCAGCGGTATTGGTCGGTGGTGTTGTAGGTGCCGGTAGGGGTGTCGTTCCCGCAGGAACAGATCATGCTCCGCACTGGGATGCAGTATTCCCCCGTTTCGTCCGCCTGGTACACCGTCACGGTATTGGTGGATTTATTCACCACCAGATAATAGGGATTGCCGTTGGTGTAAACGCCGGTGGACACCTTATTGTTCACCGTTACCGCCACCTGTGCGCTCACCGCCGGATTGGAGGTGCTGGTCACCGTCACCACACAGCTTCCCGGCGCCACCCCGGTAATCCGGCCCAAACCGTCCACCGTGGCCACATTGGGGTCGGAGGACGTCCAGATCTCCCCTTTGTCCGCCGCATTCCCAGGCGTCATGGTCACAATGGGCATCTGGCTTTGCCCCAGATTCAGGGTCACGGCATAGGTGGTCAGGGTGATGCCGGTAACTTGTACCGGCTGGGATAACTCAGATGCTTCCGACGCCGCCGAACTGGCCCGAGACACCTCCGACACCGGTTCCACCCGGCTGCTTGCGGAGGACGCCGCCGAAGAAACCGGGTCGGATGCTGCCGGGCTTTCCCCGGAGGACGTTTTCTGTCCCTCGGTGCCGGAAGAGCAGGCGGCCAAACAGCAGACCAGCAGCAACACCGCCAGCAGCACCGATACCGCCCCTAAAATTCGTTTTTTTGCTCCATCGTTCATGGATGTACCTCCCAAAAGGCTGAAATTCCCTTTTAAACAACAGAATACCACCTTTGAAAGAGAATTGCAAACCCTTTTTCTTATTCTGCCGGTTGGAGCAGGCTTCATTCCCGGGTATCCTCTTTTCTTTGGGGCAGACTAGAAAAAAGCCCGAAAGGAGGAGCCGTATGCAGCCTTGTTTGATTGTCATTGATTACCAGCAGGATTTTGTCGCCGGGCCCCGGGGTTTTGCCCAGGCCCGTGGATTGGAACCGCTGCTCATCGCCAAAATCCGAACATACCGTGCCGCCGGGGGTGCGGTGCTTTTCACCCTGGATTCCGGCGGCAGTTCCCGGCCGGTACCGCCCAAAGCCCTGAGCCGCACCCTGTACGGCAAGGTAGAGCAGGAAAAGCGCCCTGAAGATCCTGTCTTTTACAAAGAAACCTTCGGCAGCGGGGCGCTGTACCGCCATTTGCAGCAAGCTTCCTATGCCTCTCTGGAGCTGGCCGGGGTGGTGAGCCATCTCTGTGTGCTGGCCAATGCGGTGCTGGCCCGTACAGCCTGCCCGGGAACCGCCATCTGGGTGGATCCGGGGTGCGTTGCCTCCCCGGATCCGGTGCTGCACCGGGCATCCCTGGAAATCCTGGCCCAGATGCACATTCAAAAGGGCTGCCCCCTCCAACAGAATCCTTCCCTTTGAACAGCTGGGTCCTCCGCCCCAATCCGGCAGAAGTTCGGGACACCCGCAGCCCGAAAAAACGGCGACAGGCGCAGGCAGATAGGTCCGGCCGTTTTGCCTGGGGGAGCAAAAATACAGCCATGGAACCGGATCTGGCTCCATGGCTGACAAAATCTCCAATACATCTGTTTTTTTCTCTCCGTTTTTGCGGTGCGGAGAGTTCTTCCCGGTCTGCGCCGGAGGTTCAAACGTCCGACGGTTCTTTTTTCAGGACAGGCAGCTTCTGTCCCGAAAGCTTTGCTTTCCGGGAGGCTGGGGGCCGTTTTCCGCTGCGCCAAACCAGCAGCAAGCCCAACAGTGCTGCTCCGGCTTGGGAGACCGGCACGGCCAGCCAAACGCCCCAAAGCCCCATGGCTTCCGGTAGGGCGAGCAGCAGCACCAATAGCAGCAGCGGTTCCCCGTAAATCACCAGGTAGGCCCAAAGGTTTTTTCCGGTGGCGTAAAAATAAGCGGTGGACACCCGGGACAGCGCCGCAAACAAAAACCCGGCCAAAAACACCGGCAGCACCTGGATCACCATGACCCCGGTCTCCGGCGAAGTGCCAAACAGGGCGGCTGCTCCGTCCCGGAACAGGAACACTCCCACCATGCACACCGCTGCCACTGCCAAAGCAAACAGATAGGCCAGCCGCCGGTAAATCAAGGTGGTGCGGGTTTTCCCTTCCCCATAAGAAAGGGAAATCAGGGGCTGGCTTCCGTCACTGACCCCCTGGAGCAGCAGGATCACCACCGAGGTAATATAACTGATGGCGGCATAGCAGGCTACCGCCCCGTCCCCGCCGTTGAGAGCGGCAAATTTATTCATCAAAATCAGAATCAGGTTAGGGGAAAAGGTCAGCCCAAAAGGCGAAAGCCCTACCCGGAGAATCTCCCCCATCAGTTCCCGGCCCTGCCGGGCAAAGGAAAGACGTGGTTTCTTTTGATGTTTGATAAAGTATCCCAGACAGGCCAGAAAGGTAACCGCCTGACCCAGATCGGTGGCTACGGCAGCCCCCATCATTCCCCAGGGAATCACCCAGACCAGCAGCCAGTCCAGCAGAATATTCACAACAAATCCCGCCATCATGGCCCCCATGGCAAAGACGGCGCCGCCCATATTCCGAATCAAGGGCACCAAACCGGTGCCCAGCACCTGGAACAGGGCGCCGAAGCTGATGTACAGCAGATATTCCCGGCCCAAATCGAAGATAGCCCCCTGTGCGCCAAACAACCCCAGCAGGGTAGGGGAAAGGATAAGGCAGAGCACCGTCAGCAGGATTCCCGCCACCCCCAGCAGG
>CASDQY010000157.1 GCA_949282975.1 uncultured Oscillospiraceae bacterium
AGCGTAAAACCAAAATGGATGATTTGGACGATTCGGGAGTATTTTGTCGAAACATCTTTTTATAGTTTAACACAGCCATCGAAAATCCACAAGAAAAAACGAAAAAACCATCCTTTCTCTGCCGATTTCCATAAATTTGTGCTCTGAAACTTGTGAATAGTAACGATAAATTTGATTTTAGTTACATATTTAATCAGTATGTTTTCTCAAAAGTATTTCAAGCAATTAGGATAAATTTTACTGCACCGGTTCATAGGCAAGCTGCACGTATCATGGAAATGACGGAGCAGTACGCCCTTTTACAAACATAAATACAACCATAAATAGGAGTAGCGTCGCTTATGCTGTGCTACTCCTATTGAAATCTAATATTTTCCCGCTCAAAAACTTCTCGTGCTGTTTTTACCATCCATCAAAAACAGACCGCTTACAGTTAACCTACTTTGCAGACTTACCACAAATCACGGTATTCGCTGGGGCTGATCCCCTCCACTTTCTTAAAAATCCGGCTGAAGTAAGCCGGTTCCCCTACCCCGCAGGCAAATCCGATCTCTTCGATCTTCTTATCCGTAAAGCGGAGCATCTGTTTGGCGTGGGTAATCCGCACCATCTGCAAATAAGATACCAAAGTTACCCCGTACTGCTCCTTGAACAGCCGGGCCAGGTAATGCTTATTGATGAAGAAGCGATTGGCTACCGTTTCCAAAGTCAGTTTTTCCGGATAATGCTCATCCAAATAGGCCTTGATCTGCTTCACATCCTGCTTTTTGGCATGCTCTTTCAGGCTCTTTTCCGGGTGCCAGGATTCGCTCATCAGGCAGGTCAACAAGCTGCTGAGTTTTTCGTTGATCCGCATATCCCGGATATAGTCATCCGAACCGGCCAGTTCGTACAGTTCCGTCAGCAACTGCTCATAAGGCCGGAGATCTTTCGGATGGATCACCGGGCCGCCGCCCCGCTCGCAGTATTTGGTGTAAATGGACTGTACACTGACTCCGTAAAAATGGCACCATTGCAGCGACCATAAGTCTTCCCCCGCAGTACTGTGGGAATAGGAGTTTCGGCAGTTCAGGAAGGCCACATCCCCGGTTTGCAGTGTATATTCCTGGCCTTCGTAGGTCAAACGGCCGCTTCCGCTCAGCACCAAAAAGCAAAGGCAGGAAGAGAGCTCCCCTCTTTTACTGGTATGAGGTGCAAGCGCAGTCAGCTTTCCGATTTCCTGCAGATAGAGCAGGTTGCTTTTGGCAAAAGGGGAAGGGGTATATAGAATACGATCCGAACGAACAGAAGTGGAAGCAGCAAAAAAAGGGCTTTTCTCTTCTTGTTCCATGCCGCTTCCTCCCTTCGTTCTTTTCTCGGAAAAGCTCTTATTGAAAATACTGCCGCAGATCTGCCAAAATCTTTTCTTCCTGGGCCTGAGCGGCTTCTTTGCTCTGTGCACTGACCGAAATATAGGTCTTTAATTTCGGCTCGGTACCGGACGGCCGTACCACCACCGAACCGTTGTCTTCCAGCAAAAATTTCAGCACATCGGATTTGGGAAGACCGTCCAGTCCGGGAAGATAATCCAGGGTTTTCATCACGGATTTCCCACCGAATCCACTGATTCCACTGCGAAATGCCTTCATGATATTCTGCATTTTTGCAAAACCGGCGGCGCCGTCAAACTCATAGGAATGCATCGTATTGAGCCGATAGCCATAAATTTGATACAGTTCCTCCAGCTTTTCCAGCAGACTGATTCCCTGAGAAGCGTAGTAGCAAAACATTTCGCAGATCAGAAAGGCGCCGTTCACCGCATCCTTATCCCGCACATAGGAACCGCTGAGATACCCGTAGCTTTCTTCAAAGCCGAACAGGTAGGAATCCGCCTTACCCTGTTGTTCCAGCAGGCCGATCTGTTCCCCGATAAACTTAAACCCGGTGAGGACATTGACTGTCTTTACCCCGTAATGGTCCGCAATCTGTTCTCCCATATCGGTGGTAACGATGGTTTTTACCAGAACGGGATCTTTGGGCATGGTGCCGTTTTCCAAACGGCGGCTGCAAAGATAGTCCAGCAGCAGCACGCCGGTTTCGTTGCCGGAAAGAAGGACATATTCCCCGTTTTGATTCTTCACGGCAATGCCCACCCGGTCACAGTCCGGGTCGGTGGCCAAGAGAAGATCGGCATTGTGTTTTTTGGCATACTCCATCCCCAGGGCCATGGCTTCTTTGATTTCCGGATTGGGATAGGGGCAGGTGGGGAAATTTCCGTCCGGCTGCTCCTGTTCCTTCACCACCGTAATATTGCTGTAGCCGCTTTCCCGCAGCGTGCGCAGTACCGGCCTTAAACCGGTTCCATTCAAAGGGGAGTACACAATGGCGATGTCCTTCTTGATTTCAGCGGTGCCCAGAACAGATTGTTTTTTCACCGCTTCCACAAAGGCGGTGTACACTTCTTCGGGAATATACGCAATCAATCCTGCGTCCAGTCCGGCCTGAAAATCCATGGTCTGCACATCGGCAAAAAGGTCCAAAGCCTCAATCTCCGCTAAAATCTCCCCGGCGGCTTTGGTGGTGATTTGGCAGCCGTCAACGCCGTACACCTTATAGCCGTTGTACTTGCTGGGATTGTGGGAAGCGGTGACCATCACCCCGGCAGCGCAGCCCAGCTGACGCACTGCAAAGGACAGGCAAGGAGTGGGCATCAGCTGCGGATAGATGGAAACCCGAATTCCATTGGCGGCAAACACACCGGCGGCCACTTTGGAAAACAGATCGGACTTAATCCGGCTGTCGTAGCTGACAGCAATGCGGCGCTGCCCTTCCGGAAACTGTTTTTTCACATAATTGGCCAGCCCTTGGGAAGCTTTCGCCACGGTGTATACATTCATGCGGTTGGTGCCGGCCCCGATGACGCCCCGCAGTCCGCCGGTGCCGAAAGCCAGGTCCCGATAAAAGGCGTCCTGAATCTGGTCGGCCTTCCCTTGCATGGCAGCCAGTTCCTGCACGACATCCGGGTCTGCAATGGGGGAGTTTGCCGCTTCGGCCACCCACTTTTCATAGATTTGATTCACATCCATTTTCGTTTCCTCCTAGCCTTTTACATCCAAAAACTGCGCTTTGCCGTGAATCTGCACCCTTTGGGAATCCGCCGGAAAGAAGATGCAATCCCCCTGAAAAAAGCGGAGCGCCCTTCCCTCCTCCAACAGCATGGAACCGCAGCCATGGATACACAGCAGCACCCGAAAAGAGGTGGAATCCGCCCGGTAAGCCACCATTTCACGGCATTTTTCAGTATTTACCAGCATCCGGTGTACCTCAAAATATTTACACCGGCAAAGCAGTTCCGAAGCACAGCCCCGGCGGTATTTCAACACCCGCATGGGCTGCACCGGTGCGGAATGGTTCTTCAAGTCGGCCACATCCAGCGCCTTTTCCACATGAAGTTCCCGCTTCTTCCCGTTTTTGTCCACCCGGTCGTAATCGTACAGCCGGTAGGTCAGATTGGAACTTTCCTGGATTTCTGCAACCAGCGCTCCCGCTCCGATGGCGTGGATGGTGCCCGCTTGGATGTAAAACAAATCATTTTTGTGGATTCGCACCTTTTGCAGATGCTTTTCCAGCGTCCCGTTCTCAATGCTCCGGCGCAAAGAATTTTTGTCCATGTCGTGGCGCAGACCGTATACCAGATGGGCATCTTTGGAGGCATCCAGCACATACCACATTTCGGTTTTTCCCAGCTGGCCGTTTTCATACTGCCTGGCATACGCATCATCGGGATGCACCTGCACCGACAAATCCTTTTTGGCATCAATGAATTTAATCAGGATGGGAAGTTCCCCTTTGGTGCTGGGGTGAGTTCCCAAAAACTCCGGATGCTGCCGCAGCACATGGGCCAAGGTTTGGCCGTCAAATGCCCCACCGGAAACCCAGCTGGGGCCGTCCGGATGGGTGGAGCATTCCCAGGTTTCCGCCAAAGGCTCTAAATCAATATTTTTAGAGAACTCATCATTGAGCCTTCTCCCGCCCCACAAATAATCCTTCCCGGTAGGCCGAAGCAGGAACGGGGCGGGTTTGCCGGAAAACTCAGTATTCCAGGGCATATTTTTGCTTGTCATGTACACTGATCTCCTTGCCCAGCTGAATTTCAATCAACTGAAGCTCGCTGTCAGCAATGACGGTATGCCGGCAGCCGGCCTGCATCGTAATCACATCTCCGGCATGCACCTGCTGCTCCATGCCGTCCACAATGGTACGGCCGGTGCCGGAGATCACAACCCAAACTTCATTCCGGTTTTTGTGGCTGTGATAATTCATCCGATGGCCTGTATTCAGGGTGACTTTGATGGTCAGGCTTTCCGCTTCCACATCCAGCACCCGGAAACTGCCCCAGGA
>CASDQY010000158.1 GCA_949282975.1 uncultured Oscillospiraceae bacterium
GACTGCTACGGCTCCCGCCGCTTCGGCGATTTTGGCCTGTTCCGGATTGGTGACGTCCATAATTACCCCGCCCTTTAAGGACTGGGCCAGTTGTTTGTTCCGTTCATGACGCTGTAAATCCATGATAACTGCCTCCGTAAATAAAAGTTTCTGCTTTTAGTATAGCGAAGCCGCCCCTTACCGGCAAATGAAGCGGGGAAGGGGCGGCTTGAAAAAGTTTTAGTGAAAACAAATAAAATTATAGAAATAAAAACATCTAATATTTATAAAATCGAGATAAAAGAAAAGAAGATAAAGTCGATGGTATAAATTACGGTTTGGAAAATAGCATAAATTTAAATGGACAAAAAAGAAGATAGTTGTTGATAATGTAAAAAGTAAAATCTAATAAATTCAATTATGTTATCAATTGTTTATCAGTATTGGGTTTTTTACTGAAAAGCCAGATAATGAAATGCGGTTTTCTTCTAATTTATAGATAAAAAACGAAAATTCTTGTTCATATTGATTAAAATACATATCGGAAAAACAAACTGAAAAAGATATTTCGTCACAGTAAAAATCTGAAAGACTCAAAATATCTGTGCTTTTGTTTTTGATAAATTGACGTATTATTAATTGATATTCTTCTTCTGGACGCACTACTTTTATTTTATCATCAAAAATCGATGTACAATTATATACAGCCAAATTAGTTTCACACAATGGGAATAGACAATTTTCGTATATTAAACCGATATATTTACCATTAACTTTAATTGCAATGCCATTACCTTTATTAATTAAAAATATATTGAAATAAACTTTATCACTTTCTACATGCGCACAGGATCTCGTGCTTATAATAAAGTAGGGCATAGCTGCAATTCTATTTGATTCGTTTTGTAGATGCAAAATTTCTTGATGTTCTTTTTTCTCTTGATCTAATTGTTGCTTTGTTTGTTTTTTTTCAAAGCGCAATGTTATTACCAAAATAAGCAACGGAATGATAGCACTGAGCAAACCGCTAAAAATATCACTTATTGCCAGCTCATTAATTATTTCTATTGTTTCAATCATAAAATCCTCTTTACATAAAATATATAATTTTATTTTATCTTTCCATTTTTCATCGACATAACCGTTTCACAATGCCCCGTCCTCGGAAACAAATCCACCGGCACAATCTTTTCCACCGCAAATCCCATTTCCACCAGCGCTTTGCAGTCCCGGGCTGCGGTGGCGGGATTGCAGGAAATCATCACCAGCCGCTCCGGCGAGAAATCTCGGATAGCCTTTAATACTTCCGGCGCACATCCTTTGCGTGGCGGGTCCACCACAATTACATCCGGCCGAATGCCACGCCGGGCAAATTCTTCCACCGCCTGGGAACAGTCTGCACAGAGAAACGCAGCGTTTTCGATCCGGTTCTGGGCGGCGTTGCTCTTGGCGTTTTCCGCCGCCTGGGGCACAATCTCCGCCCCGTACACCTGTTTCACCCGGCCGGCTGCCGCCAGTCCGATGGTTCCCGCCCCGCAGTACAGATCCAGCAAAATATCGCTGGGCTGAAGCCGGGCAAGCTCCAGGGCCGTTTCATACAACCGCTGGGCCTGCTCCCGATTGACCTGGTAGAAGGAGTGGGGGGACAGGGTCACCCGCACACCGCAAAGAATATCGTCGATGGTTTCTTTTCCCCAAAGCAGCCGGTTTTTCGGCCCAAGAATCACATTGGTGTTTTGCGGGTTGTGGTTGAGGACAATGCTGGCCACTTCCGGAAAATTTTGGGCCAGGGAAGAGGCAAATTCCTTTTCGTAAGGCAGGCGCCCGTTCTCCGCCACCACAGGGCACACCATAATTTCCCCCGTGGCAAATCCCATCCGCAGGTACAGATGCCGCAAAAGCCCATTGCCGTCAGCTTCGTTGTAGGCGGTCCATCCATGGGCGTTGCCAAAGGCCAGCACCCACTCCAAAATTTTCCCGAATACAGGGGGCTGCAGCCTGCACCGGGTCTGCTCCACCAGCCGGTGGCTCCGCCCGGCGTAAAACCCGGCGGTCAGTTTTCCGTTTTTTCCCGTCTGGATGGGGTACTGGGCCTTGTTTCGGTAACCCTCCTGGGCGGCGCTGCCCAAAATCGGCGATACCGGCAGATGGATCCCGCCGATTCGGGAAAAGCAATCCGCCACCAGCCTTTCTTTCCAGCCAAGTTCGCTTTGGTAGGAGATGTGCCGAAACAGGCAGCCCCCGCATTTTCCGCTCACCGGACAATCCGGCTCCACCCGATCTGGGGAAGGGCAGTCCAGCCGGGTGAGAATGCCATAGCCGTAATGCTTGAGCACCTTTACCAGCTTGATCTCCCCCCGGTCCCCAATGGCGGTATGGGGGACAAAGACGGTAAATCCGTTCAGCTTGGCCACCCCCATCCCTTCCTGGGTCAAATCTTCAATGACGGCGGGGTATACTTGATTTTTGGCAAATTCCATACTACATCTCCTGTACCGTTTCATAGAGCTTTTGCGCAGTTTCTTCCCCGACCTTAGCGGCCCGGCCAAGCTGTTCCACGCTGGCCTGCTGCAATTCTTTCTTGGTGGGGAAGGCCTTCAGGATGGCAGCCGCCTTTTTGGGGCCGATCCCTTCCACCTGGGTCAGCCGGCTCTGGAACGAGCGGCTCTTGTGGGTCTTGCGCTGAAAGGTGATGGAAAACCGGTGTACTTCGTCCTGGATTTTCGTGATGAGCCGAAAAGCGGGGGAGGTAAGGCTGAGATGCACTTCTCCGTCCCCGGAAGCAATGGCACGGGTGCGGTGCTTGTCGTTTTTCACTAAACCGTACACAGGGATATCCCCCAGCCCCATCCCGGCCAACAGGGGCCGGATGGTGTTTACATGGCCCTTGCCGCCGTCCAACAGGATCAGGTCTGGTTTGGTGCGGAACCCTTCGTCCTTTTCCTCCGGGTTTTGATAGTGGGCAAACCGCCGTCCCACCACCTCGCTCATGCAGCCGTAATCGTCCTGGGCCAGATGTTCTTTGATGGTGAATTTTTTGTAGTGGCTGCGTTTGGGGCGGCCGTGCTCAAACACCACCATTCCCGCCACCATGCTGCTGTCCCCCAGGTTGGAAATGTCGTAGCTTTCAATGTAGTCGGGCAGCTTGTCCAGCCCCAAAGCCTTTTGCAGTTGCTGCAGCGCCACCGTTTCCCCGGTATTGCGGTTCAGCAGCCGGGTCAGTTCTTCCAAAGCGTTTTTCTGGGCCATTTCCAAAATCTGCCGGGATTCTCCCCGCTGGGGCTGGTGCAGGGTAATTTTGTGCCCGGCCAGGGAGGTGAAGTATTCCTCCAAAAGAGCATGATCCTCGATCTCCATAGGCAGGCCGATGACCTTGGGGATCTCCTTCCCCTGACGGTAGTACCGGGGAAGAAATTCTTCCAGAACCGCCTGTTCGTCGTAGCTGTCGGAAAAGGTGAAGCTTTCCTTATCGGTAAGGATTCCGCCCCGGAATTTCAGCACCACCACCTGGGCGGTGTGCTCGATCAGCCGGATGCCGATGAAGTCCTGTTCCTTGTCGTGGTCCAGCCGCACCTTCTGGCTCTGGTCCAGCCGCTGGATGGTGCGCAGCTGATCCCGTAGTTTTGCGGCGGTTTCGAAGTCCAGTTTTTCGGCAGCCTCTTCCATCTGCCGGGCCAGTTGTTTTTGGTAGTTGCTGCTGCCCTGGGTGAGATAGTCCACCGCCTGATCCACCCGGCGGAGGTAGTCCTCTTTCTTCATCTTCCCGGTGCAGACCCCGGCGCAGGTATGGATGTGAAAGTTCAAACAGGGCCGCTGCTTTCCGAAATCCTCCGGAAATTTCCGGCCGCAGGTGGGCAGGCCGAATAATTTGTTCACGGTCTCCACCGATTCTTTCACCGCATAGCCGCTGGTGTAGGGGCCGATGTACCGGCTGCCGTCCTCTTTTTTGTGGTACACCCACTGTACTCGGGGATATTCCTCCCGGGTGATGCGGATGTAACAGTAACCCTTGTCGTCCTTTAGTAAAATGTTGTATTTGGGGGAATGCTGTTTAATCAGGCTGCATTCCAGCACCAGGGCTTCGAATTCGCTGTCGCAGAGGATGTAATCAAAATCTTCCACCTGGCTGACCATCTGCAGGACCTTCTGGTTGTGGGCCTTGTTCTGGCGGAAATAGCTCACCACCCGGAACTTCAGCCGCTTGGCCTTGCCGATGTAGATGATCTGCCCCGCCTTGTTTTTCATCAGGTACACCCCCGGCTGCTCCGCCAAACTCAGCGCCTTTTTCCGCAGCCGTTCCATTCGCTCCATGCTGTTTCCCCCTCACTTTGTTCTGTTTCAGTATAACATAGTTTTTCCGGTTTGCCTAGCGGCGGCAATGGGTTTACTGTTTTAAAATCCATTTTTTTGCATTTTAGTTAGCTAATACTTACTAAATCTGAATAGATTGTGAATTGTTGCTTTTTCGGAAAAAATCCCCTTGACTAATCTAGACCAAACAAGTATAATATAGTCACAACAGCGGAACACCGCTGAAAGATCAAAGAAATTCAAGTCACCATGAAACGGAGGATATGAAAAATGAAAAAGTTTGTTTGCAGCGTTTGTGGTTATGTATACGAAGGCGAAACCGCCCCTGAATTCTGCCCCCAATGTAAAGCTCCTGCTTCCAAGTTTGTGGAGCAGAAGGAAACCGAATTGAACTATGCTACCGAGCACGTAGTCGGTGTGGCTCAGGGCTGCCCCGAAGACATCATGGAAGGCCTGCAGCAGAACTTCACCGGTGAATGCACCGAAGTC